>NZ_JACAEU010000046.1:0-24434 GCF_013388695.1 Fischerella sp. | reverse complement strand
CAATTCTTCCACGCTTTGATGAGGCTCTAAATTTAGGCGTTTAGGCATAACTTCTTACTTCGCACCCTTGAGACTCTTAAAGCTAGCATATCATTCCGATGCAGCCGGAATCGATATGAGTTCGACGGATAGGAAGGGGCAAAAAGCTTGCTATGTAAGAATTGCTCAACTGGCATTCACGGCAGCGATCGCGCACAGTGGCGCAGACGAGCACGACGATTAATTGAGAAGAGGTAAAAAGTGACATTATTAATCAAGATTAATCAAGTTTGTGTAGATTGGCGTTTTCGTACAGAAGATGCAAGAGTTAAGCTTTCAAAGATTTATCCAACCCAACAAAATTAATGGGACAGACCACTAGTTATGAATCAGGTTTTTACTAAAACATCGGTAAAGCAAATTTCATTGAAACGGGCGATCGCGCAATTTCACTTACGAAACTGTCGGGTCATCACCAGTTTTCATTTCCCGTAAAATCTTTTCAATGCGTTCTACTTTCTGAGGTCTATTTTGCTCTTTAAAAATATTTAAAGCTTTTTCCAAGGATGCGATCGCTTCATTTCGCTTGCCTTGTATCCAAAGCGCCTGAGCTAAATTTGTGAGTGCATCACCATAGTTAGGATTGATTGCTAGTGCTTTATTATACTCTACAATGGCTTCTTCCCATCGCTCTTGATCTGCAAAAACAATCCCAATGGCATTGTGTGCAAGTGCGTATTTAGAATCTATGCGAATCGCTTCTTGATATGCTTTGATTGCATCTTCTTTTTTATCCTGACGAAACAGGACATTCCCTAACTGGTAGTGTCCAAAGGCATCCTTTGGGTACTTCTTGATTAGCTTACGTAAATTTTCTTCTGCACCAGTCAAATCACCCTGGCTGAATAGGGTATTTGCAGTTTGCACAAGTTGCGATCGCTCTTGCGATTGACTGTCAGAACCAGAGAACTGCGCTAGCGTGTGTTGTCTAGTCACAGCAGAACTTCCTATCTCTGCAACAACCAATTGAGACGTATTCGTGATAGTTAAGATACCTAACGTCAAGCAACTAACAGTTTTAAAAAAAGCTGGCTTGAGAGTATTCTTTGGTTTCATCGCGTAATAATTTTTCTATGATTCAGGTTTTATATCTACTCAGAAAATATGTTAACAATTTTCAAAAATAAAAATATACTTCACGTTCCTAACAAACAAAATCTAGGGCGCGTCACGCATTATTAACGCACCCTAGCTAAATCTAAACTACAGTCGGATTAAGCACCTTCCCGCAGCTTATCGAGTACACTTCTATCCTCTAATGTAGAAGTATCACCAGATACTTCTTGTCCGGCTGCAAGATTACGCAACAACCGCCGCATAATCTTACCCGATCGCGTTTTGGGTAAAGCATCAGTAAAGCGAATTTCACCGGGACGAGCGATCGCACCAATTTCGCTCATCACATGCTGCTTCAGTTGCTTACTCAGTTCTTCACTAGGATTATTACCACCTTCTAAAGTCACAAAAGCAACTATATCTTCCCCCTTCACCTCATCTGGCTTACCAACCACAGCTGCTTCAGCTACGGCAGGGTGAGAAACTAAAGCTGATTCAATTTCCATCGTACCCAGGCGATGTCCGGCAACATTAATGACATCATCTACGCGGCCCATTACCCAGAAGTAGCCATCTTCATCTCGTCTAGCACCATCGCCTGCAAAGTAGACATACTGTCCATCTTTGGGGGGGATGTGTTCCCAGTAGGTGCGGCGGAAGCGTTGCGGATCGTTGTATATTGTTCGCATCATCCCTGGCCAGGGATGGCGAACTATTAAATAACCACCTTCGTTATCACCAACGGCATTACCTTCTAAGTCCACCACATCTGCAAGAATTCCAGGGAAGGGGCGAGTCGCAGAACCTGGTTTAGTAGGAATTGCTCCTGGTAGCGGTGTAATCATGATCCCGCCGGTTTCCGTTTGCCACCATGTATCGACAATTGGACAGCGTTTACCACCAATTACTCTATAATACCACATCCAAGCTTCGGGGTTAATTGGTTCGCCTACGGTTCCTAGCAAACGCAGAGAAGAGAGATTTCGTGCCTTGGGATGGTGTTCGCCCATTTTGATGAAAGCCCGAATTGCCGTCGGTGCGGTATAAAAAATCGTCACACCATACTTTTCAATTACATCCCAAAAACAACCAGGATTGGAAGCACGGGGCGCTCCTTCATACATAATCGTGGTTGCACCGTTGGACAAGGGGCCGTAAACAATGTAGCTATGTCCAGTAATCCAACCTACGTCCGCAGTACACCAATATACATCTGTATCTTGGATGTCAAAAATCCATTTGGTGGTGATATGGGTATATAAGTTATAACCAGCCGTTGTATGGACGACACCTTTTGGTTTGCCGGTGCTGCCGGAAGTGTAGAGAATAAACAGCATATCTTCGCTGTCCATCGGTTCGGCGGGACAATCTGCGGAAACACCCTTTTGCAGATCGTGCCACCAGTGATCGCGTCCGGGTTCCATATGAATCTTTTGCCCAGTACGTTGGACAACGAGGACGTTTTCCAGGGTGGGAACAACTTCATCAGCTAAAGCTTTATCTACCTGTTCTTTGAGAGGAACGATCGCATCTTTGCGCCAACCACCATCAGCGGTAATAACTAATTTTGCTTGGGCATCAATCAGCCGATCCCGTAAAGCTTCCGCACTGAAACCACCAAACACAACGCTGTGGGGTGCGCCAATTCTGGCACAGGCAAGCATAGCAATAGCAGCTTCGGGAATCATCGGCATATAAATACCAACGCGATCGCCCTTTTTGACTCCCAGTTGTTTCAGAACATTAGCGAATTGACAAACTTCCCGATGTAACTGTGCGTAGGTAAGAGTGCGTGAATCTCCTGGTTCGCCTTCCCAAATAATCGCAGCTTTGTTTTTAAGCCAGGTGGTGAGGTGTCTGTCAAGACAGTTGTAGGATATATTGATTTTGCCGTTGACGAACCACTTCGCAAAGGGGGGTTGCCAGTCTAATACTTTGTCCCATTTTTGGAACCAATGCAACTCCTGTTCTGCTAATTCCGCCCAGAATTGTTCTGGATTAGCTTTAGCTTTTTCGTAAAGGTGCTGGTACTGTTCCAAACTTTTGATATGGGCATTTTGAGAGAAATTAGCGGATGGGGAAAATAGGCGTTTTTCTTGCAGGATTGATTCTATTGTTGGCTGAGACATGATCGCTTCAATATTGTTGTTACTGGAAACTATTCTGTACGCAGGTTTACCAGAAGTATTTAGATTCACTCTAGTTCTTCATTATTTCGCTGACCAGTTCTCAAATTGTTTTTGCTCTTAAAAAAATTAATAGTGATTTTTTATACTTATGAATGCTAAATGGTAATTAAGGGCGATCGCTCCAAACCCTGAAGCGATCGCCTTAAAATCACCCCTTCATTAGAAAATTTATAACGCCGTCCTGCTTGCAGGTGAGACGGCTTTATATTTGTATCGGGGAAATTGCTTAAACCTAACAATGCCGAGATTTTTTGATGCTTCAACTAGGAAAATCTCCGCCAGTTGGATAAGGTAATTTGCCAGTTACCGGACTTTCAGTTGTCGGGAGTGAGCGATCGCAAACCTTAAAATAAGCCCCAACTATTGCTGAATTTTTGGTTTACTCAGAGAATTTTCGCGCTGTTTTTTCAGAAAAATCCATCACAAAAATTCAGTATAAAGGCTCATTTAAGATTGATTTTTTTTACAAATAAAAAGAGTATCAAAATTTCATGATAAGCTTGATTGTTTGTACTTGTTCGCATAATATTTGCTTGTCAACATACAACAGTTGTGTTGCTGAAAATATTTCAAATTAACAGTTGCACAATCAGGAATCACAATTCACAATAGTAGTGACTGCGAGTTTCAGGGAAGCATTAACCAAAACATCTTACGTAGTATTTGGTTTCCAATGAGACAAGTAAACTTTGTAATAATTTTTATCTTTTGTTTGGCTTTTGCTTTATTTGCGATACAAAACACCGAACCAAGCACAATTCATGTCATTCCTGGGATGCAGGTGCAAGCACCGATTTCTGTGGAACTACTGTTAGCGATCGGCTTAGGTGCGGTTTTTGCTTGGTTATTTGGTATCTGGACGCACTGGCAGCGACTGCTACTGTCTAGTCAAAAAGTCCGCCAAAGCAACGGCCGGATTCAGGAACTAGAGAGCAGGATAGAACAGTATCAAGTAGAAATTCAATCGTTAAAACTGGCCCTACCACCAGCAGGTGATACTTCAAATTCAAATAAACAAGCACAAGCAATTGCTGAGTGACGTGAATGGATAATGGAGAATAGGGAATGGAAAAGAAAACCATCTATTCCCAATTCTCCATTTCCAATTCCCAATTCCCAATTCCCTAGAATTTGTTGATGGATGCATCTGAGTTACTGGCAACAATAGAAAATCTTATACATCAGGCTGAAGAGGGGAAAATAGACCCTTGGGATGTCCAAGTGATAGAGGTGATAGACCGTTACATAGAATTAATGGCACCTGAGGCAACAAGAAAAGGTTATGAAGCCGACTTGTTTCAGTCTGGGCAGGCAATTCTCTCAGCATCAATGCTAGTGTTATTCAAGGCGAACACTCTGATGCAATTGCAATCTGCTGCGGATGAACAAGAGGCTTTAGTAGATGAGGTGCTATCTGAAGAAACTGAAGACGGAGTACTTTATCAGGCTCATAGATTGCAATTCGAGCGGCATTTGCGTCGCCGTCCGGCGGCAATGCCTCCACCAAAGCGTCGCGTGACTCTGCAAGAACTAATCGATCAATTGCAGGTCATGGCAGAACAGCTGAAACTGGTAGAAAAAGTCAACAAGCCGCCCCGTTCCCGGCGTCAGCCAAGCTTGCAAACAATGCGAGCAGCATTAGAATTAGCTCACCAGGAAAACCTCACAGAAGTAGCTGGAGAATTAGAGCAAGTTTTGTACCGTTGGGCAGCTGAACTTTGTTTGGAACAAAATTGCTTGGATTTGGAACAACTAGTACAGTTGTGGACGCAAACAAAGCAAACGGAACATGATGAATCAGCTCACAATTCCCCAAACAGCCACTTAGTAAGCGTTTTCTGGGCACTACTATTGCTCTCGGCTCAATCAAAGGTAGAGCTATTTCAAGACGAGTTTTACCAGGATATCAAAATTCGGTTACTCACAAATACAGAAAATATTAGTAAAAATTTGGAACAGTCGATGAACTGAGTGTATTTTACTTATAAATACAATTGATTATTAGAATAAATACTTCAGCTTACTCCAAAATCTGAGTAAATTGAAAAGAAGAGGGATAGTTTGTATGTTCCTGTAGACGCCCATAAGGCAACTTCTCACAGAGTAGCGTTTCTTTTAGAAATGCCAGCCCTTCCAAGGAATGGGGTAGGCATTTAGATACGCTAAGCCAACACATGTCATCTTGCTATGCCTA
Organism: Fischerella sp.; assembly: GCF_013388695.1. NCBI lineage: Bacteria > Bacillati > Cyanobacteriota > Cyanophyceae > Nostocales > Hapalosiphonaceae > Fischerella > Fischerella sp. The sequence goes on along the minus strand of NZ_JACAEU010000046.1, from coordinate 18,956 downwards.
TGGTTATACCATGTCTGACAACTACCGTGTTACGTGGTTTTATGGATGACTTGGAGCAAAAATAAACCGATGATTAAGTATCACTCACTGAAAGTTAACTGGCTTGTGGTTGAGGAATAAATATTTATGAAGGCGATGATTCTGGCAGCGGGTAAGGGAACTCGGGTGCGTCCGATTACGTACACTATGCCCAAACCGATGATGCCCATCCTGCAAAAGCCAGTGATGGAATTTTTACTAGAACTGTTACGCCAACATGGGTTTGACCAGATTATGGTCAATGTCAGTCATTTGGCTGAGGAAATTGAAAGCTATTTCCGTGATGGTCAGCGATTTGGTGTGCAAATTGCTTATTCTTTTGAAGGACGAATTGTTGAGGGTACGCTGGTAGGTGAAGCCCTTGGTTCTGCTGGCGGGATGAAGAAAATCCAGGATTTTTACCCGTTTTTTGACGATACTTTTGTGGTTTTGTGCGGAGATGCTTTGATTGACCTGGATTTGACAGCAGCAGTTAAGTGGCATAAATCCAAGGGTTCAATTGCTACTATCATCATGAAATCTGTTCCCAAGGAAGAGGTTTCTAGCTATGGTGTGGTTGTCACCGATAACGATGGCCGCGTGAAAGCTTTCCAAGAAAAACCCAAGGTAGATGAAGCCCTTAGCACAAACATTAACACGGGTATCTACATCTTTGAACCAGAGGTGTTGAACTACATCCCCTCTGGTACAGAGTATGATATTGGCAGCCAACTATTCCCCAAACTAGTAGAATTGGGTGCACCTTTCTACGCAATCCCGATGGATTTTGAATGGGTGGATATTGGTAAAGTCCCTGACTACTGGCGAGCAATTCGCGGTGTGCTGTTAGGAGAAATCAAAAACGTACAAATTCCTGGTCATCAAGTCGCCCCTGGTATCTACACTGGCTTAAACGTAGCGGTAAATTGGGACAAAGTTGATATCACAGGGCCAGTGTACATTGGTGCCATGACCAAAATCGAAGACGGTGCAAAGATAGTCGGCCCAACAATGATCGGCCCGAACTGCTGGATATGCAGTGGGGCGACGGTAGAAAACAGCGTAATTTTTGAATGGTCGCGCTTGGGGCCGGGAGTGCGGCTAGTCGATAAGTTAGTGTTTGGACGTTACTGCGTAGATAAGACTGGGGCAACAATAGACGTCCAAGCGGCGGCGTTAGATTGGCTAATTACCGATGCTCGTCAAACACCGCCATCCCAAACCCCAGCTGAACGGCAAGCGATCGCAGAATTGTTGGGGACAAACGCTAGCTAGTTGTTAGTTGTTGGTTATTAGTTGTTTGTGGTTTTCCAACCAACAAACAACAACCAACAAACAACCACTAACTGCTGAGATAAGTGTATCTTCTTAAACTCTGTTCGTAAGTTTGCAGCAGTCGCTGGGATTCTGCAAGAGTAATGCGATTTTCTTCTAAAGCTTGTTCGCAGCGCTGGCGGATGTTTTCCACCATATCTTCAGAGTCGTACTGTACATAACCTACTACTTCAGTCATGGTATCACCCTTGACAACATGTTGAATTTGGTAGCCTTTGGGTGTCAATTGGATATGGACGGCGTTAGTGTCACCGAAGAGGTTATGTAAATTTCCCATGATTTCTTGGTACGCTCCATTGAGGAACATTCCCAAATAGTAAGGTTCTCCTGGGTTGAAAGGGTGGAGTTCTAAGACAGACTTCACATCCCGTAGATCGATAAAGCGATCGATTTTGCCGTCACTATCGCAGGTAAGGTCTGCCAAAATACCCCGCCGCGTTGGTTCTTCACCCAAGCGATGGATCGGCATAATCGGGAATAATTGGTCAATCGCCCAACAATCTGGTGCTGATTGAAACACAGATAAATTGACGTAGTAGATGGAAGCCATGATTTTTTCTAAGTCTTCCATTTCATCTGGTACGTATTCTTGCTGTCTGGTTATGTTCAATATTTTTTGACAACAAGCCCAGTAAAGCCGTTCTGCCTTGGCGCGTTCGGTAATGCTCAATATTCCCAAGTTGAAGCGGCTAATGGCTTCTTCTTTAAATTGGGTGGCGTCGTGGTAGAACTCTTGGTAATTTTCTTCGTTGATTGATTGGTAGGTTTCCCACAGGTAGGTGATAATGTGGGATTCCCCATCTTTTGGAGGTTCAGGTAGTTCAGTTAAGACTTCACTGATACTGAGAACATCAAAAATTAGTACCGATTGGTGAGAGGCGATCGCCCTTCCGCTTTCACTAATCAGTGTTGGTACAGGTATATTTCGCTCAGCACAAGTATCTTTTAGCTCTGCCACGATATCGTTAGCGTAGTTCTGCATGTTGTAGTTTTTCGAGGCATAGAAATTAGTTTGCGAACCGTCGTAATCTACACCCAAACCACCGCCAACATCGAGATATTTCATATTTGCCCCCAGTGCCGCTAATTCTACGTAAATACGGCTGGCTTCCTGGATGGCATCTTTAATCACATTAATGGCAGAAATTTGCGACCCAACATGGAAATGCAAAAGTTGGAGAGAATCTAATAGATTAGCAGCACGTAACTTGTCAACTGCTTGGATAATTTCTGGAATGGTCAAACCAAACTTAGCGCGATCGCCGCTAGAGGTTCCCCAACGTCCCATGCCTTGGGTACTAAGTTTTGCTCTCACGCCAACAATTGGCTGAATGCCCAATTGTTGACTAGCTTCGATGACTAGATCAACTTCTTCAATCTGTTCTAAGACAATTATCGGCGTCTGCCCCAGTCTTTGGGCTAGCATCGCTGTTTCGATGTATTCCTTGTCTTTGTATCCGTTACAGATTAACAACGCTCCTGGTGTATCTAGTGTTGCCAGGGCAATCATTAATTCCGGCTTAGAACCAGCTTCTAAGCCAAATTGATGCGGTTTGCCAAACCGTACCAAGTCTTCAATTAAATGCCGCTGCTGGTTGCACTTAACGGGAAATACACCACGGTAAATCCCAGGATAATTGTAGCGAGCGATCGCTTTGGCAAAACAAGCGTTCAAGCGCTCAATCCGGTCTTCTAAAATATCGGAAAACCTAATCAATAGAGGCAGTCCGAGATTACGCTGTTTCAAAGCATTGACCAATTCATACAAATCGAGAGAACCACCGCGATCGCCTTTGGGAGAAACAGTAATGTGACCAGCTGCGTTAATTGAAAAATAGGGTTGTCCCCAACCTTCAATCCGGTACAACGCTTCGCTATCTTCTATTTTCCAAACACCTGTGCCCTCTGGCGTGCTGGCAGGTGGCAGCAATTTTTTTTGTTTGTGATTCTTCAATTCAGCTTTTTTACTATTATGGGACGGCGGTTTAACTACCTCATCTGATGTAGCAGTTGACTCAAGACGCATTTTCCTGACCTTTGTGTTTCACCCATGAACAATCTAACTTATTCATCTTTGCAGACACATGTACCCCGAGATAATTTCTAAGATATTCTGTGATTGGCATTAGTCATTAGTCATTAGTCATTTGCTATTGACAAAGGACAAATGACTAATAACAAATTTATTCAGTTTGAGGAGATAGCAGCTTTGGAACGCACATTTCTTGCAATTAAGCCTGACGGCGTACAGCGCGGACTAGTTGGTGAAATTGTCCGTCGCTTTGAAACAAAAGGCTTTACCCTGGTGGGCTTAAAGTTCATGAAAGTTACCCGGGAATTAGCTGAAGCGCACTACGACGTTCACAAAGAAAGACCGTTTTTTGCAGGGTTGGTTGATTTTATTACTTCTGGCCCTGTGGTAGCGATGGTTTGGGAAGGTGAAGGCGTCGTTGCTGCTGCTAGAAAAATTATTGGTGCAACTAATCCTTTGACGGCAGAACCTGGGACAATTCGGGGTGACTTTGGTGTAAATATTGGTCGCAATATTATCCACGGTTCCGATGCTATCGAGACAGCACAGCGTGAAATTGCTCTATGGTTTAAGGAAGAAGAATTGGTGAGTTGGCAACCGCAGTTGATGCCTTGGTTGCACGAGTAATTTAGGGATCGGGGATCGGTGATTGGGTACTGGGGAGAATTATGAATGATGAATGCGATTGGGCTGAAAATTTCATAATTCATAATTCATAATTCATAATTTTTATGCCCTAGTCCCTAGTCCCCAGTCCCTCTACATTAACTTCTGTCTTTTCTGTTTCCGGTTCTGGTGTTAATTGTGTCAGGGTACGCTTGGAGAATCCCCAGGTTAAAATCACAGCGATCGCAGTAATCATTAACCATTCTGGCGGTACAAAAGCATCATTGACCACTTTCAACAGTAGGCGCAAACCCACCAACGCCACAGTGATATAGCCTGCGTCTTCTAGGTTCTCAAATTCATCTAACCAACGGATAAACAAACCTGCCATAAAACGCAGAGTCACGATCCCAATAGTTGTACCAGTGAGTACCAACCAAGTTTCTTGAGAAACAGCGATCGCAGTGGTAACGCTATCCAAAGAAAAAGCTAAATCTGTTAGGGCAATTACTGGTATTACTTGCCACAAAGAACTAAAACGGGGGCCGTGGTGATGATGTCCGTCGGTTTCTTCTTCTTCTGATGTGAAATGTTGGAATACTAGCCACAGGAGGTAAGCTGCACCTAGTAACTCAAATTGCCAGAACTGTTGCACCCAGGTAGCGCTAAGTAGTAAGGTAATTCTGAGGACATAGGCAACGACTAGACCCAGGTTAAGTGCTTGACGTTCAAGTTTTTTGTCTTCCAATCCTTGAGCGATCGCAGCGAGGGCGATCGCATTGTCAGCAGATAGCACTGCCTCTAGAAATATCAGGATCAGCAGAACTATAGACGCTTCAATGCTGAGATGAAGGTGAAGGTAATCAAAAATTTGGTCTAGCATTCCGAGTTTCTCAAGCAGTGAAAATTAAAAATTACCAGCAAAAGAGTAATTAATATAAAAAGCGCAATAAATTGCTACCTTAATCAAGCTTAACGTGTGCCTGGTGAATTCTGAACAGAAGATATAGTTGTGAAATTGCGATTTTCGTGGTGTGAAATCCGATTGACTGCTAGTCATTCACAGTAATATCCACATGGTGATGCCTAAAAACTGTGATTTAATATACTAAGCTATCAGGAGTTAATTATGAAGAAGTTATTCGCACTTGCCGTACTGTTGGTGTTGGGTATTACTAATGCGCCTAGCTTTGCAGGACATAGTTCTCAACAAATTACTCAAAATGTCAACTGTCAAGCTCCCCAAACTACACAAGAGATGTTAATTTGCGGCGATCGCGCCTATAAAGCGGCTGATAAGAAACTTAATCAAGTTTATCAAGCGTTACAGCCAAAATTAAACGCAAATCAAAAGAAAAGATTGACTAACGCACAGCTAGCCTGGATAAAGTTTCGAGATGCGGCTTGTGCTTTTGAGGGTGGTATCTATGCAGGGGGTTCATTAGAATCACCTACTAGAATTAATTGCTTAGCTCGCATCACCGAACAACGCACAAAAGATTTAAATTTGTTGTTGCAACAGTTGAATCGACGGTAAAAAATATTAGGCAGGGCGATCGCACAGGTTCGTAGTAATCGCTTTAGCGATTGATTTATTCAAGACTTTGGTGTATCGCACTCAACCGAGAAGCGCGATATGTGCTGTAGGAATTGTGCAAGGTTCGTGTAGTAGTGATTGTCCTAAAAGTCAAGTGATCGCGCTATCCTTTCTTTTCCGATCGCGATCGCTTCTAGAAGAGGAAGACTAGAAAAAATATGGTATGGAGTCAACAGCATCGTCAACAGGCGGGTGAATGACTAATATTTTAGGACTATCGCAATTAAATTTCGCATAGGCGCTTATTGCGGTGGGTTGGTTTCTCCGTCTTGTTGCAAAAGTCCTAACTGTTCAGCAGACAACCCTGTTACCATAACTATTTGCTCTAAAGGCATACCAGTTTGAAGCAGATTCCTTGCTACTTGTAGTAATGCTTCTGCCTTACCTTCTGCCTTACCTTCTGCCTTACCTTTCTCTAAAATGTCCTGGTAAATTACTGACTCTCGCATAATTTCTGCCCTTAAGATTCGCCTAATTACTTCCTTCTTCAATACTAAACCAGCTAAAATCGCTGCGGATGCAGCAATATTACTTTGAATTCGAGACTCTGTTATTTCCTCAATTGTCGTTGCCACTTGGTTTAGTACACTAACCGGATCTGTAGTGCGACTTAATACAGCAAAAGGCAGCAGTCCAGGTGTTCTCAAAAATACATCCGTTGACTGCTCCCATAGGCGAATTACCTCAAATTCATGACGAGTTCCTGGAATGCTGAATGTATTCTGTAATACTAGATCGGAATTATTTTGTCTCAAATAAATTACCACTTGACGCATTCGCTTATGAGGAAAGCGACGATAGACTCGCAGCCGATAATCAATCATCCGAAAGGGAATATCAGTATTGGCTTGCGTCTGAAATTCTAGGTGCAGTACCGTTTGATCTGACTGTAGCAGAATTAGTGCATCTGCACGAATGGGTTCCAGAGAGAGTTCTGAAGGACTGAGTTCAGTTAAGGTGATAGGTTCTCCCAACAGCCAACTGGCAAAGTCTGTAGAGAAGTTTTCGGCAAGAAATTTGCAGATGTTGTCAAACATCTGGGAATTATACCAAACAGCCTTTATTAAATTGAAATAGTTACCAGGCCAACCCTGGTAACGAGAGAACCAGAGACTAAGAGTAGGGTTACTGCTGATCCAAACGCAACACCGCCATAAACGCTTCCTGCGGTACATCCACCGTACCTACGGCTTTCATTCGCTTCTTACCCTTAGCCTGCTTCTGCAACAGTTTCTTCTTCCGGCTAATGTCACCACCGTAACACTTAGCAAGTACGTCTTTCCGCAAGGCGGGGATGTGTTCGCTGGCGATAATCTTACTGCCAATAGCCGCTTGAATTGGTACTTTGAATTGATGGCGAGGAATCAATTCTTTTAGCTTCTCAGCCATCGATCGCCCAACACCATAAGCTTTATCACGGTGGACAATCATAGCTAACGAGTCAACCGGCTCACCATTAATCATGATATCTAACTTCACCAAGGGATTTTCGCGGTAGCCGATCAGGTGATATTCCATACTGGCATAACCGCGCGATCGCGATTTCATTTGGTCAAAAAAGTCGGTGACAACTTCTGCCAAAGGTAACTCGTAAGTGAGTGTAGTGCGTCCTTGGGTGAGATATTTCATGTCTTTAAACACACCACGTCGGTTTTGCGACAACTCCATCAAAGTACCGACGTAGGTTTCCGGTGTAATCATCTCTACCTGGACATAAGGTTCTTCAATTTTTTCCCGGTCGTTGGGAGAGGGCAAATGGCTGGGGTTGTCGATATCCAGTACCTCGCCCTTGGTAGTTGTTACCCGGTAAACTACTGAGGGAGCTGTAATAATTAAATCCAGGTTATACTCTCGTTCGAGCCGCTCTTGCACAATTTCCATGTGCAGCAAGCCAAGGAAACCACAACGGAAGCCAAACCCCATTGCACTAGAGGTTTCTGGTTCGTAGTGCAGCGCCGCATCGTTGAGTTTCAGCTTTTCCAACGCTTCTCGCAAGTCTTCAAATTGGTCAGCATCGATGGGAAACATGCCACAAAATACCATCGGGTTAGCTTCTTTGTAACCAGGCAAGGGTGAAACTGCTTTGGCGTTGGTGAGGGTGACGGTATCTCCTACCCGTGCATCGGCTACAGCTTTAATCGCCGCTGCTAGATAACCCACTTCCCCAGCGTGCAAGTCCTCAACTGGCTTTTGGGTGGGGGAAAGTACGCCTAACTCGTCAATCTCGTATTCCTTCCCAGACGCCATCAGATGGATGCGATCGCCCTTCTTCAGTTTCCCATCCATCACCCGGAAATACACAATCACTCCCCGGTAGCTGTCATAATAGCTATCAAATATCAGCGCCCTCAGAGGTTCATTGATTGTATTTCGTGGCGGCGGCACGCGCTCCACAATCGCTTCTAAAATCTCATCAATACCAATTCCTTCTTTGGCAGAAGCAAGAATTGCACCGCTACAATCTAGACCAATAATTTCTTCAATTTCCTGAATTACCCTGTCTGGCTCTGCCCCTGGTAAGTCAATTTTATTCAAAACTGGAATGATTTCTAGATTATGCTCCAGTGCTAAATAGACATTAGCCAAGGTCTGCGCCTCTACACCTTGGGAAGCATCTACGACTAAAAGAGCACCTTCACAAGCGGCAAGACTGCGAGATACTTCATACGAAAAATCTACATGTCCTGGAGTATCAATTAAGTTAAGTACATAATGCTGACCATCTTTTGCTTTGTAATTCATTCGGGCTGCTTGCAGCTTAATGGTAATGCCGCGCTCCCGTTCTAGATCCATGTTGTCGAGAAACTGTTCCTTCATTTGCCGCTCATCCACCGTGCCGGTGACTTGCAGCAATCGGTCAGCAAGGGTAGATTTCCCGTGGTCTATGTGAGCAATAATACAGAAATTACGAATACGATCTGCGGGAACGTCAGTCATAATACTTTTTTGCTTAGCAGCAACCAAGGTTAAAACAGAAATATACTTAACGTATTTTAATGCTTTCTTAGCTAAGACGCTGCTTTTGAGAAAGGGAAAGGGGAAAAGGGACAGGGGGAAGGGGAGATGGGGAGATGGGGACAAATAACTACTAACTACTAACCACTAACTACTAACAAATGACCAATGACAAATGACCATTGACCATTGACTCTTGACCCTTGACCTTTGACAAATATATAAAGGTCTATCTATAGCCTCTATTATTGACCAACTTGGAGCGTACAATAAACATCTAGAAGTGCAAAATGCAGACAACAGAACTAGAAGTGCAACCCGCAATTGCCTGAAGTTGAAAAAAGCTGTTTACAAAGCCTTTGACAAACAGACTCAGAGTATATCAACTATGAATATGAAAGACAAAGCTACCGATGCGGAACAAAGACTGTCCGAAAAGGTAGAAATTGCAATCCGTCTGGACTCCGAGTTATTAGAGCAAATTCGCCATTTGACCAATGACCCTAGTAAAGTGATAGAGGTGGCGATTCGCCAGTGGCTGCGAGGTGAGGTTCCCAGAGATGATGAACTAACGCGTAACCCCAGGCGCACACCAATACCACCGCGCGGAGAATGGAACGATTAATGTCAAAAAAGTAGCTGTCAGCGGAGGGTTGAAAAGTGTAGAATTGCTCCGACCGTATCCAAAAACCGAAAAAACCCCCAATAAAAAATGCTAAAGCTGTAAAAATTTATGCCAAGCTAGAAGCAGCTTCAGCCAAAAATTTTTGGGTTGCCACTTGTCTATCCTACTCGAGTCATGAGTATTACTGCTAATTCCGATCTGCCAAATCTTGTGTCTGAGAATATGGAAGCTATTACCAGTAACACTGATGGCTCATGGAAAAATTTGGGAGCTGAGTTGGTGTACACGCAAGATGGGGCTGGGCGGTATCTTTCTTTTTATTGGCAACACTGCCCAAGGTTCGGTTTAGATCCCAAGCAAATAGTTACTGATGCCAAGATCGATGCAGTTTTTACCCCTGTGGACAAAGTTGCTTACTTAGAAAGATTGCAGCGGATACTCACAACTTTGGAACCAGAAAGGTGTCAGTGCTGGTTTAGCTTCCAAAAGCATCTGATAGAGTTGGAGTTGACCATTAGTCCAATTTTGCCAACACTGGGTAATCCTGCGATCGCTGTTTTGGCGATCGGAAGGTTAGTGCAAGTTAGAGTCAGTGAAACAGCAGTGAACGTAACAGCACAGCCACCCACAGAGTTAGAGTTAGGATTACGTTCGCAGCAAAACCAACAATTGGTAACTCAAATTACCAGAAATATTCGACGTACATTAAATTTAGATATCATTTGGCAACAAACGGTTGACGGTTTAGGAGAACTGCTGCAATTGAAGCGTTCTATTATCTGTCCATACCAACCGTCAAGTAAAAAACTAAAAGTAATTGCAGAATATCGCCAGCCAGAATTGGGTTCTATGCTGGGATTAGAAGTGGATATCGCTTCTGAACCAGCCTTTGCTCAGGCTTTGGCAACTTTAGAACCGATTTTGGATGAAAATCCCAAACATCCGCTATTTAAGCAAGAGAAAATTTTGGTAGTCGCAACTTGCTATCAAGACCAGCCAAATGGCTTGATTGCTGTGAGTCTGTGCGATAATTGTTATGGCGTGACGGCCGCAGAACTCGAACTGGCCAAAGAAGTAGCGGATCAATTGGGTACAGCGATCGCCCACGCGACTTTGTACAAAGAGCTAGAAGCAGCAAGCCAACAAGCAGAAGAAGCCTCCCGCCTCAAAAGTGAGTTTCTGGCTAACGTCTCCCATGAAATTAGAACGCCACTCAATGGCATGATTGGCTTTTTAAAATTGATTTTGGACGGGATGGCTGACGATCCGGAAGAACAAAGGCAGTTTCTTCTTGAAGCTCACAAATCATCGCTGCATCTACTAGATGTGATCAGTGACATTTTAGACTTTGCCAAAATCGAAGCAGGCAAAATGGAACTGGAACTTGGAGCAGTAAGCTTGGAAGAACTGTTTAGCGATGTAGGTAACTTTATGCGTCTGCAAGCAGAACAAAGAAGGCTCAGTTTTCGGATGCATTTACCTGAAACCTCCGATGAAATTCTCGTCTATGGCGACTATCAACGCCTTAAACAGGTGATGCTGAACTTAGTTGGCAACGCCATCAAATTCACCCATGAAGGTGGTGTCACTGTTAACACCGATGTAGTTCGTAAAAAAGTGGTATTTAAAGACCAGGAATTCCCCGGTATGTTGCGAGTGCGTGTGGCAGATACCGGCATCGGCGTTTCTCTCGACAAACAAGACAAACTATTTCAACTATTCTCGCAAGTCGATGGCTCCCGCACTCGTCAGTATGGCGGTACAGGCTTAGGACTGGTCATATCTCAAAAATTGGTAGAAGCAATGGGTGGAGAAGTGCATTTTTACAGTTTAGGCGAAGGACTTGGTTCCACAGTCACTTTCACCGTACCACTGTATCAACAACCTGTCATGGTTTCCTCAACTGAAGGTAATTCACAAGATTAGTCAAGAGTCAAGAGTCAAACTAGTTTTTAATTACTTTGGACTTTTGACTATTGACTCTTGACTATCAAAGTAGATTTGATCCCTCATTAGACTAAACTGAGAAAAGTGAAGTCAAAAGTGGTTGTATGACAGTTCCAAACACAGCCCGCGAGTTATTCCAAACCGCTTACGAAAGTCGTTACACTTGGGACAAAAACTTTCCTGGCTATAGTGCGGATGTGCAAGTAATGCAGGGTGCAGAGGTTTACACGGGACACATTCGCATTAACCACGATATGAGCCTAGAAGTTACGGGAGTTACCGATCCACAAGTCGAAGAAGGTATTTATACTCAGTTGCAGGATATAGTCACTCACCGCCAACGCACTCCTTTTGAGGAATCTCATGGCAAGCACGAGTTTGTTTTCGGTGAATCAGACAACACCGATGCGGTGGAAATCTTGGTCAAGGGCGACTCAATGGATTCTAATTATAAAATCCGGGATGGGCAAGTTTGCCAAGTGCGTCGAGTTATGGGTCGCATGAATTTTGTAATTGATACTTACGAAAGTTTGGATACAGGTGAAGGTTATATTCCCACTTGCTACGATGCCACCTTCCACAACGTGCAAACCAACCAAGTTACTAGCATTCTGAAATTTGAAGACACCTATGAAAAAATAGGCAACTATTACATCATGACTAAGCAGGTCGTGCAAGAGGTTATAGATGGAGAAAAAACTACTACTGAGTTCAATTACTCTAATATCAAGTTGATAAAATCAGCAGCTGTTTAGTTATTTAGTCATTTGTCCTTTGTTATTAGTTATGAATACCAAACAACAAACAAATGATCATCAATGAGCCTTCAACATAGCTGCCCTCTGCTCTCTACCTTCTTGTACTAGGATGTAGTTAACAAACATAGAAGATAAAATTTTCTTCTCAAAAGAGGTCTGAAGCTATGGAACTAACAACTGAAAATGTAGAAACTGTCTTAGATGAAATGCGTCCTTATCTCATGTCTGATGGCGGCAACGTGGAACTCGTAGAACTTGATGGCCCCATTGTCAAGCTGCGGTTGCAAGGAGCCTGCGGAGCTTGCCCAAGTTCCACAATGACCCTGAGAATGGGTATTGAACGTCGCCTCAAAGAAATGATTCCCGAAATTGCAGAAGTTGAGCAAGTAATTTAGGTAATGGGTAATGGGTAGTGGGGAAAGGGGAAAGGGGAACGGGGATAGGAAGGGAGACAAAGAGAACAAGGAGGACAAGGGAGCAGGGGGACGCGGAGAATAACCAATGCCCAATTCCCAATTCCCAATTCCCAATTCCCAATTCCCAATTCCCAATTCCCAATTCCCAATGCCCGATCCCCAATCCCCAAATAAGCCTATGTCTCATCCCCTCTACGTCGCTTTTATCTGGCATCAACATCAGCCGCTGTACAAATCTCGCAGCGGCGTTTCGCTTTCTTTATCTCAGCAGTATCGCTTGCCTTGGGTACGTTTGCACGGTACTAAGGATTATCTGGATCTGGTTCTTCTTCTAGAACGGTATCCAAAGTTACACCAAGCAGTGAATTTAGTTCCATCACTGATATTGCAGCTAGAAGATTACATCGCAGGTACTGCCTTTGACCCTTACTTGGAAGTTACTCTCACACCTACAGAACAACTGACTCAAAAACAGCGGGAATTTATTATCCAGCACTTTTTTGATGCTAATCACCACACTCTGATTGACCCCCATCCCCGCTATCGGGAGTTATATAGCCAAAGGCAGGAGCAAGGGCAAACTTGGTGTTTGACAAATTGGCAAGAACAGGATTACAGCGATTTATTAGCTTGGCATAATCTGGCTTGGATTGACCCTTTATTTTGGGATGACCCAGAAATCGATACATGGTTAAAACAGGGTCGAAATTTTACTTTAAGCGATCGCCAGCGAATTTACTCTAAACAGCGAGACATCATTGCTCGCATCATCCCGCAACACCGGAAAATGCAAGAACGAGGGCAGATTGAGGTACTAACTTCGCCCTACACTCACCCGATTTTGCCCTTGCTTGCCGATACTAATTCCGGTCGGGTAGCTGTGCCAAATATGACTTTGCCCAAATATCGATTTCAGTGGTCAGAAGATATTCCGCGGCATTTGCATAAAGCTTGGAATTTATATTTAGATAGATTTGGTCAAGAACCGCGTGGTTTATGGCCATCGGAACAGTCAGTAAGTCCAGAGATATTACCGTATATTACCAAACAAGGATTTAAGTGGATTTGCTCAGACGAAGCCGTCTTGGGATGGACGCTACGCCACTTTTTTCACCGCGATGGGGCGGGTAATGTCCAAGAACCAGAGTTAATGTATCGACCGTACCGCTTGGAAACCCCAGCAGGTGATTTGGCGATTGTTTTCCGCGATCATAGATTATCGGATTTAATTGGTTTCACCTATGGTTCTATGCCGCCAAAACAGGCAGCAGCAGATTTAGTCGGACACCTGCAAGCGATCGCCAGAATGCAAAGAGAACACCACAGCGAACAACCTTGGTTAGTTACCATCGCTTTGGATGGCGAGAATTGTTGGGAATTTTACCCTCAAGATGGCAAACCGTTCTTAGAAGCTTTGTATGCAACCCTAGAGCGAGAACCACACCTAAAACTCGTCACAGTCTCAGAATTTCTCGAACAGTTTCCGCCAAGGGTGACAATTCCCGCCAATCAACTGCACAGCGGTTCCTGGGTTGATGGCAGCTTTACCACCTGGATTGGCGATCCCGCCAAAAATCGCGCTTGGGACTACTTAGCAGAAGCACGGGCGATGCTGGCAAGCCATCCAGAAGCCACAGAAGAAAACAACCCAGCAGTCTGGGAAGCTTTGTATGCAGCAGAGGGTTCTGATTGGTTCTGGTGGTTTGGTGAAGGACATTCCTCGAATCAGGATGCTATTTTTGACCAGTTATTTCGAGAACATCTGTGTGGCATTTACAAAGCTTTGAATGAACCCATACCCCCTTATTTGCGGCAACCTGTAGAATCCCACGCCCCACGAGCAGATCACCGTCCAGAAAGCTTTATTCATCCAGCCATTGATGGTAAGGGAGATGAGCAAGACTGGGATAAAGCCGGACGCATAGAAATCGGCGGCGCACGCGGAACAATGCACAGCAGCAGTGTTATCCAGCGCCTGTGGTATGGAGTGGATCACCTGAATTTTTATTTACGGGTAGATTTCAGATCCGGCGTTCAACCGGGACGGGATTTGCCAGCAGAATTGAATTTGTTGTGGTTCTATCCTGGCATGACAATGCACAACAGTCCTGTTCCTTTGGCGGAAGTGCCAGATGTCGAGCCAGTTAATTACCTATTCCACCATCATTTAGAAATTAATTTGCTGACGCTATCGATTCAGTTTCGAGAAGCGGCGGAGCATTATCAATGGCATCCGCGTGCTAGTCGGGCACAAGTAGCTTTAGACCGTTGTTTAGAGATTGCAGTACCGTGGGCAGATTTGCAAGTTCAACCAGATTATGCTCTACGTCTGATTTTAGTATTTGCGGATGAAGGGCGTTTTTGTAATTATCTGCCGGAGAATGGTTTGATTCCAATAGAAGTACCTTAAAGAAGGTTAGTAGTTAGTGGTTAGTAGTTAGTGGTTAGTAGTTAGTGGTTATACCATTTCACAAAATTCTTGATACAAATCCTCCCCCCTTGTCTTCCTTAGTAAGTAGGTGAGAAAAAATCAAACTATGTAAAGAAAAGTAAAGCTTGAAATTAGCTCGTAGTAAGCGCTACTCTGCGAGAAGCCGCTCCGCGTCTACAGCGAAGACAGCGCTTACTGTTTTTACGCCGACCTACTTACTTAACGTGTGGTGAACTCGACACCTAAATAAAAAAGCTGCTCAAAAAAATTTTTTTCCTTACTTTCACTTTACTAAAGTCAATGGGAAATAGGGTTTATTAGAGCTATAATATATACAATAGAGGCAAAAATCGACGGAACTAGGTGATAGAAAAAGGGGCAGGCAGAGCGGCGATTGGGGCGATCGCACTTTTGTTGCAATTCATACAATCACTCGCTTCAGTTTCTAATGACTCCGAATCGCTTTTCCTCATATGAGATTGGCGTACACATCTGTTTAGAAATTAATTCACTTCAGAAGAGAAATTTTGGCGAAGCGTTGCAGCGTTCTTGCGATCGCTGCCACCCATTCTGATTGGGAGGTAGGGTATGGAAACAGCAATGCCGATAGGAGCTTATTTAATCCAACGGCTCTACGAGTGCGGAGTTCGCCATGTTTTTGGTGTTCCTGGTGATTTTGTTTTGGGTTTTGACAAACAGCTAGAAGACAGTCCGTTAGTTGAGTTTATCAACACCTGTGATGAACAAGGAGCAGGGTTTGCAGCCGATGCCTATGCTCGTTTACAAGGATTGGGAGCTGTGTGCATTACCTATTGTGTAGGCGGGTTGAAAGTGGCGAACACAACAGCTCAAGCTTATGCTGAGAAGTCCCCAGTTGTGGTCATCAGTGGCGCACCAGGAATGAATGAACGGATTAAAAATCCCCTGTTGCATCATAAGGTACGGGATTTTGACACCCAGTACAAGGTGTTCCAGCAATTGACTGTCGCTTCCACCGTTATCGATAACCCCGATACAGCTTTTCAAGAAATTGATCGCGTCATCGCAATGGCATTGCGCTACAAGCGACCTGTTTACATTGAACTGCCCCGCGATCTGGTGAATCTGCCAGGGAACCCGAACTATCGACTTGTCTTGAATCAGGAAAACAGCGATGCTAATGCCCTTCGAGAGGCACTGGATGAAGCGATCGCGATGATTAATGCTGCTCGTCAACCTGTCATTCTGGCAGGAGTGGAGATGCATCGATTCGGATTGCAGGAAGCCCTTGTACAGCTCGTTGAGAAAACTAACATTCCGATCGCGGCAACTTTGTTGGGTAAGTCTGTGTTCAGTGAACTGCACCCCTGTTACTTGGGCGTTTATGAGGGGGCAATGGGGCATGAAGACGTGAGGCAATATGTCGAATCGAGCGATTGTCTAATTATGTTGGGTGCATTCATGTCGGATATTAACCTGGGGATTTTTACTGCCCATCTTGACCCCAAACGCTCGATAAATGTCACAAGTGAGAAAGCATCGATTCAATTCCACAACTACGAAGACATTCGATTGCAGGACTTCGTTCAGGGGTTGATTGACGCGAATATTCGTCCTCGTCCCTTAGAGCTTCCTCCACGGGTTCATACTCCTTTAGAGTCCTTTCCCACACCGGGCAAGAAGATTACGCTTGGGCGGCTGTTCGATCGCCTGAATGCCTTCGTTGATGACAACACCATCGTGCTGGCAGACGCAGGTGATGCCTTATTTGCCGGGTCCGATCTGATCATCCACCATCGGACAGAATTTATGGCACCTGCCTATTATGCGTCCTTGGGCTTTGCTGTGCCAGCCAGCTTAGGGGTTCAGTTGGCTAATCCCGAACTACGACCTTTAGTTTTGGTGGGTGATGGAGCATTCCAGATGACAGGTTTGGAACTATCGACTGTTGCGCGTTATCACCTGAATCCGATTGTGGTGGTGATCGATAATCAGGGGTACGCGACAGAACGTCCGATGCAGGATGGAAAGTTCAATGACGTGTTGAATTGGAATTACAGCAAACTACCAGAGTTACTTGGTGCAGGTTTTGGATTTGATATCACGAGCGAGGTTGAACTTGAGGAAGCTTTGCTAGCGAGTCGCATGAATCCGGATAGTTTCTGCATCTTAGATGTGCATATTGACCCGTCAGATACCTCAATGGCACTGAAGCGACTGACGAGTTCTTTAGCTGCGAAAGTGCGGAGTCAGCGCGATCGCTAGCATTGAATTGGTTTTGTATCACAGCGTTAAGCGAATCGGCATTTCAGAAGGAGATGTGGAAATGAGCGATCGAATTTCCAAACGATCATTTCAGTCCCTAATAGGGATTCATGCACGACAACCACTTCCACTAACAGATAGAATAACAAGAGAAATCGATTGGCAGCAAGCCGCATCTGTGGATAATCTCTTTCGGTTTGCGGATGAATTAGGACCGACAAAGATTCTTCACATCTATGAACCCTTGACAGGTTTGAGGGCAATTCTGGTTGTCGATAACGTGGCACTTGGGCCGGCGATCGGCGGTGTTCGGATGGCTGTGGATGTGAGTACTGAAGAAGTCTTTCGACTCGCCCGTGCCATGACGCTGAAAAATGCGGCAGCTGGGTTGAGCCACGGTGGCGGCAAGTCAGCTATCTTAGCCGATCCGAAGTTGCCTTTAACAGAAAAGAAATGCCTGGTTCGCACCTTTGCACGTGCCATCCAAAACATCACGGAGTACATTCCTGGGCCGGATATGGGGACGAATGAACAGTGCATGGCATGGATAAAGGAGGAAATTGGGCGGGCGATCGGTCTGCCATCCAACATTGGGGGCATTCCTTTGGATGAGATTGGAGCCACAGGTTTAGGACTCAGTGTTGCGGTAGAAGTTGCCAGCCAGTTTTGTTACCTCGATCTAAACGGTGCGCGATTGGTGGTTCAAGGCTTTGGTTCAGTGGGTCAGCATGCCGCTCGGTTCTTGGCGGAAAAAGGTGTCATCCTTGTTGGTGCAGCGGATTCCAAAGGAACATTGTTTAATCCCAAGGGGATTGATATTAACCAATTGATTGCGCTCAAGCACGCTGGCAAGAGCGTGCTTGACGCGCCCGATGGAGACAAGCTCGACCACGATGCGGTGATTGATATTGCATGTGATATCTGGATTCCAGCTGCCAGACCGGATGTGCTGCATGCTCAAAACGCAACTCGCTTAAACACCAAGTTAGTTGCCCAAGGGGCGAATATTCCCTTTACGCCAGAAGCCGAGCAGATCTGTCACGACCGAAATATTCTAGTTCTGCCCGACTTTATTGCCAATGCAGGTGGCGTCATCTGTGCAGCCGTAGAATATCGCGGTAGCACTCAAGCGATCGCCATGAAAACTATCGAAGAAACTATTCGCCACAATACCACCCTGATTCTAGAGGATGTCGCTAGAACAGGAAAACTGCCACGCCAAGTTGCGGTTGAACTGGCTCAACAGCGGGTACGCACAGTGATGGAAAAGCCTAACAAGCAGACCCTACCTGATTTATCTCTAAAAGCGTGACCGAAAATCGAACGGCGCAATGACTGCTAGGGGTTGACTTTTGTGAAACAGCAGTAGCCAATGCGATCGCAAGCCAATTTCATCTGCTGCTAGACTTTAGTTTGTGGAATCACCCGCAACGCTGCGGGACAGAGTATGTTATTTTCTTTGAAGATATGTTCACGCAAGGTGAGGATGAGAAACTTGGCGATCGGTGGATGTAATCTTCGCTTATGTTCAAGTCATGATGCTGATGCTGCCTCTGTTGAACTGATTGCTGCACTGGCATGAAATTTCTCCTGAATGACCAGAACTGAGCAGGGGGCGTGATGGAGTACACAATTGCTGACACTGCCCAGGATCATTTCACTTAAGCCAGTGCGACCTCGACGACCTGTCACAATCAGCTCAGCTCCCCAGGTATCAGCAATATGACAAATGACTTGACAGGGATCGCCAAGGCTCTGGGTAAGTTTAATTGGTACACCTGCACCCATTGCCTTAGTCTTGAGTGAGCGCAAAAACTCTAACCTTTTTTGCTCAAACTCTTCCAACCGAGACATATAGTTTTTCATCACTTCGTCATATCGATTCCGGCTGCATCGGAATGATATGCTAGCTTTAAGAGTCTCAAGGGTGCGAAGTAAGAAGTTATGCCTAAACGCCTAAATTTAGAGCCTCATCAAAGCGTGGAAGAATTG
>NZ_JACAEU010000045.1:0-5173 GCF_013388695.1 Fischerella sp. | reverse complement strand
GGTTAGTGGTTAGTAGTTAGTGGTTAGTGGTTAGTGGTTAGTGGTTGGTTATTTCCAATCCCCAATCCCCAATATAAGCCCTCAACCATGACCCTTGACCCGACGATCCGCGAGCAAACCTATCAATACTTTCTCCAGGAAGCACCGGAACTCCTGCAAGCTATAGAACAAGGCTTGTTGAGCCTCAAGGAAAACTGGGGGATCAATCAAGTCAATAACTTAATGAGAGCCACCCACACCTTAAAAGGGGCAGCAACAAGCGTGGAGTTAGAAACCGTTGCCACGGTGGCTCACTCGCTGGAAGATATTTTTAAAGCTCTTTGTCAACCCGATGTTTCTATTGATCCGGAAGTAGAAGCCTTACTCTTTGAAGGGTTTGAGTGCCTGCGGCTACCTCTGGTCGCCGAACTCACAGGTGGCTCAGTAAACCATGCTGAAATTCTAGACCGAGCTGCCGCTATTTTTGCCCGACTGCAAGAAAAACTAGGAGATTTTTTTGGTCGGGAAGCGCACCTCCCCACCTCCGCAGAACTGGGCTTCGATCTGACTCAATCCCTGTTTGAAGTTGGAGTTACTCAAAGGTTAGAGCAAATCGCCACGGCTTTAGAAAATGGCCAGTCCGACGAAGAAATCGCCTCACTACTGCGAACTCAAGCCGAAGTTTTCCTGGGTTTAGCTGAGTCTTTGAATTTATCAGGATTTAGAGCGATCGCCCAGGCAGTGCTTGCTGCTCTGGATAACCATCCAGATCGGGCAGTATTCATTGCTCAGATTGCTCTGAGGGACTTGCAAGCAGGACAAACAGCGGTCTTGGCGGGCGATCGCAGCCAGGGTGGCGAACCCTCTAGCGAATTACAACAACTCGCAGATTTGACCACTAGTGCTGATGCACCCACTTTTCTCACCCAGACAGAGGTGAACGAGTCGCTAGCCCAAGAGCCAGACGTACCGGTGCTGGAAAGCATTTGGGTTCAGCAGGTAACTCCAGTTGAGTCAATACTCGAACAACATCTGGGAGAATTTACGCAATCTGACTCAGGCGCGAGCGTTGAGCAAGACTTCAGCCCGAGTTACAATTCCCCCCAGTCCCAGCCATCGGTTAGTCCTTTAAACCCTTTACCTCAAAAAGACCAGGTTTCACCCTCTCCCACAGTGCGGGTTAGCGTTAAGCATCTAGACCGTCTCAACTACTCAGTTGGAGAATTAGTCACCAACCAAAACAGTCAGTCGCTTCAAATTGAGAAGCTACAGGCTACAAGTAAAACACTTCTGAGGCAGATCAAGCAGCATCAAAAACTCCTCACTCAACTGCAAGATCAGTCTAACCGTCAGGCTAGTTTACAAAGGCGATCGCAAACTTCTTCCAAATCCTCAAATAAAGCAGCGCGTAAAGCCTCCAAGGCTTTGCGGCACAATCCCTCTGGATTCTGGGCGAAGGATTACGGTAACAACGCTCACTTGATTCAGTCACTTCTGGATCACATGGTGCAACTAGCAGAAACGGCTGAGGCAATTGACCTGCTAGCCCACCAGTCTAACCAAACAGTGGAAAAGCAGCAACAACTGCTGAGTGCAACCCAGAGTACCTTAATTGAAGCCCGGATGTTACCTTTGGGCGAGATCTTCGGTCGCTTTCCCCACATTCTGCAACAGCTAGAAACCTTATACAATAAGCCAATCTCCCTCGAACTGCATGGGAATGAAGTTCTAGTGGATAAGGCCGTGGCTGAAAAACTATTTGATCCCTTGTTACACCTAGTACGTAATGCCTTCGATCATGGAATTGAGCCTGCCGTAGTTCGGCAACAGCGAGGGAAGGCACAGAAGGGTCAAATCAAAATATCTGCCTATCACCAAGGCAGATATCTGGCGATCGAAGTGCAGGATGACGGGAATGGGTTGGATTTCGAGCAGATTCGACAACGGGCAGTAGAGGGACAACTAGTTTCTCTCGAACAGGCGAATAGTCTAAATCAAACTCAGCTAAGCGATTTACTATTTGAGCCGGGCTTTTCGACTGCCTCACAAGTTAATGACCTCTCTGGCCGTGGCATTGGACTCGATGTAGTGCGAAACCAGTTGAAATCCCTTCGGGGTTCGGTTACAGTTGATTCTCAGCTTCATCAGGGTACTACATTCACATTGCAGATCCCCTTGAGCTTGACGATCGCTCAATTATTTGTCTGTCAGGTTGGCTCCAAAACCTATGCCTTGCTCGATGATGCCGTTGAACAAATTCTGATGCCCTTGTCTAGTCAGATTCTAGAGCGCAACGGCAGCAAATTTTTGCGCTGGAGTCAGGGGGGCGATGAGAAACTGCTGCCAATTTACTCGCTGACGCGCACTCTAGATTACAATCCACCCACTCCTCCAGTCTCAGACGCGCCATGGCGCGTCTCTACATCTTCCCCACTCTCCCTGCTGCTAATCCGCTGCCAAGACGGACTCTTTGGCTTGGAAGTCGATCAACTCATTGGAGAGCAGGAATTGGTGATTCGTCCCTTGGGGGCAGCGATCGCAGCACCCAGCTACGTTCACGGTGCCAGCATTCTGGCTGATGGTCAGCTAGCCTTGGTGATTGATGGGGCAACGTTGATCCAAAAAATGTACGCTCAGCAGTACGAAAACACATCTTCTGTTATTTGGGCAGAGTCAGTGCCCTCAATGCTTCCACAGAGGCCTCAGCAACTGTTACTTTCTCAATCTCATGGTATTATACCAGCACTCCCTGCTTCAGAGTTTGGCGCTAAAGCAGGCGCAAGGATTCTGATCGTGGATGACTCAATTACCACACGCCAATCTCTAGCACTAATTCTGCAAAAAGCTGGCTACAGCGTATTTCAAGCAGAAGATGGTAACAAAGGACTTGAGTTGTTCCAGAACCAAATCGGTATTCAGCTAGTAATCTGTGATATCGAGATGCCTCGCATGAACGGATTTGAATTTCTCAGATCCCGTCAACGAATTCCTGCTTTAGCAGACATTCCGATCTTAGTTCTGTCATCTCAAAGTAGCAATAAGCACCGCTTGCTTGCTTCGCAATTGGGAGCAACTGTTTATATGACCAAGCCTTATATGGAACACAAGCTGCTAACAATGGTGGCAAATCTCCTTGAAAAAACTACGCGCGATTCTGTGTCTCAGTAAGGAAATGACATGAAAACCATCCATCACAAGTCAAAATTGGAAAAATTCATTGCGTTTACAGTTGCAGATTATCGCTTGGCGCTACCGATCAAAGCTGTACTAAAAGTTGTGACTTGCCCTCCTAAAACGGATCGCAAACTCAGTAAAATGGGACTGATCCAGGTTAGTCGCTACATGATTCGGGTTTTAGATTTACATCAACATTTAGGCTTAGAGGATTTACGTCAGTTACCAGATCAACCTTTTTTAGTGATTACGCCCAATTCTCAAGGAGAACTGTGTGGAATTCCAGTATGTGAACCACCCGATTTGATAGAGTTGCCGTTAGAAACGATCCGGCAATTGCCGCAGTCTTACCGTCAGTCTGGTGTGCTTGAGATTGCCAGCCATGCTATTGCCATATCCCGGGAAGAAATCACAACAACCATTTTTCTGCTGGACATGCCACAAGTTCTCAAATGCTTTAACCAATCGGATGATTTCCAGGATTAACAGCATGAATAAACTCACTACCTGATGCTGGAAAGCCTCTCTTATAACAAGCTTCTTGTGGTTGACCCCATCCTAATTGCAAAATCATTTCCAAAAAATTAGATTTTTCAAAACAACACAAACTTGCCCATTCTGTTATTTGAGCAATCCTATCAACATCAGGTTTGATAATTTGTTGATATTGTTTGCCATTATTAACACTCAAATATAAATCCATCTGGGCAGTGACTTCATTCCAAAATTCCAGGATAGAATTTTTTGCAGACTTTAATATATCTAAGTCACTTGATAAAGCAATTAATTGAGAATCTATTTCTGGATAACTAATAGTTTTACCCTTAACACTCACCTCACGCCAGACAATTCCAGAAACTAAATATTCTCTTTGGTATTCATGGATAGCAGCTTTAAAATCTTGATAGGCACTAAACTTTTGTAGCCCATCGGTTCTGATAAACTGGTCAATTACAGGATTGCCAGAAACAGTTATCTCTAATTTAAGGCGATCGCCCTTTAGACAAGCTTGACGTTCAGCCGCTAAGATTTTGATTAGCTCCTGTGTAGTGTAAACCTTTGACATCAGAACACACTTTATTAGTCATTGGTTATTGGTCATTGGTTATTTGTTGGTTGTTGTTTGTTGTTTGTTGGTTGTTTAACCTCCTTACTTATTACTGTTGTTTAGATATTATTCCCTACGTATTTTTAATATGTAGTATCAAGTTGCACCAAAATATAGGACAGACAAATTTTGTCTGCCCCAAAATTTATTCAGTTAATTCACTATTTAACTCATTGAAAGAGCGACGCTTTAATTCCACTGATTCGGAACGTGGTAGCAAGTCAAACACTTCTCGAAATTTGTCATCTATTTCTTCGTACGGTACTTGACCTTTCTTATTCAAGACTACCTGCCCCGACTGATTAAACACCACGACTTGTGGAACACCCCCAGAGTAATAATAACCTGGTTCGGTGGGGTCATAGGTTTGTTTGGATGGCATGGAATCTACACTGATAGGAATTATCTCTGCTGCCATACCATAAAACGCTTGTACACGTGAGACAACGATCGCATATTGCTTACAGTCACTGCTGTCATCTACATAAAAGACCAACAGTGCTGGTTTATGCTCTTTTAATGCTGTTGCTAGTGTAGTTTTGGGGGGAACTAGTGAACCATTACCAGCATAAACCACAAAGATATTTCCATCGTATCTGTCGTCATTGAGACTTGCAAATGCTGGTGGCATACCGAGGACGAAAAGGCATGCAAGCAGCAATAATCCGGACAAAAATCGTCGCCAGTTCGTGAATAAATAAGGTAAAATTTGCAACTTCCTGCCTTTCATCAAAAAAACCTTTGAACTTGTATTTCTGAGTAAGTTTGTGCTGAACTCAGCAGATCGGGGTGGAGATGTAGTTCTCAATTTTTAAGATAACGCCTATGTGGAGAGTGGGGAAGTGGAGGGAGTGGGGAGTGGGATTGGGGAAGGTGGGGCCCCTCTGGGGATAAGGGGTAATGGGGATTGGG
>NZ_JACAEU010000044.1:0-27121 GCF_013388695.1 Fischerella sp. | reverse complement strand
CAAGCATGGGTCGAGGAACTGCTCGGTTTGAGTCGCAATAAGCAAGCATATTATCGGCGAGGTTTAAGGGCTATGAAGCTTATACAGCAAGCACTTTAGCTCGCTTGTCACCCCTTGAAGTTTTGGACAAAAACAAACCCGATTTCTGAAAAAATCGGGTTTGTAATGACGTGAATTTATCGATAGATTTCAGTAGTAACTCGGCTATCGTCCTCTAAATGTGGTGGTTGTTGGGGTGGACGACGAGGTGAGATAAAGCGATCGCGCAAATTCCCAATCACGATATATAAGATTGGCACTACAAACAAACTCAAGAACGTAGCAATTAGCATCCCGCCAAACACGGCTGTACCGAGAGATTGGCGGCTACCCGCACCTGCGCCTGTGGCAATGACTAAGGGGAAAATACCTAATAGTGTCGAAATAGCAGTCATCAGAATTGGTCGCAAGCGTTCTTGTGCTGCTTGTACTGCGGCTTTGGCGATCGGCAGACCTTGTTCGTGCAACTGATTGGCGAATTCCACAATTAGAATCGCGTTCTTACTTGCCAAACCAATCAGCATCACCAAACCAACTTGGCAAAAAATATCGTTCTCTAGACCCCGCAGCGATTGTGCTGACAGCGCCCCAAAGATAGCAAGGGGAACCGATAGCATAATAATCAACGGATCAACATAGTTCTCGTACTGAGCAGCTAGTACTAAGAAAACGAAAACAAGTCCCAAGGCAAAAATCAGGGGTGCTTGACCGCCAGATGTTTTTTCTTCCGCAGCTATCCCCGTCCATTCGTAACCAAAAGTTGTTGGTAACACTTTTTGTGCCAGTTGCTCCATTGCTTGAATTGCTTGTCCGGAACTTTTACCAGGAGCTGGTGAGCCGTTGATTTCAATTGAGCGGAACAAATTGTAGTGATTGATTGTTTGCGCTCCGGTAGTGGGAGTAAGCTTAACAACATCACTCAGAGGAATCATTTGATCGTTGGCAGAGCGAACGTACAATTTCCCTATATCTTCTGGGTTGGAGCGATACTGAGCATCAGCTTGGATGTATACCCGGTAAGTCCGCCGTTCAAAGTTAAAGTCGTTGACATATCGCGAACCTAAGTAATTCTGGAGAGTGTTAAAGATATCATCAACGTCTATTTGTAGGGCTTTAGCACGGTTGCGGTCTACTTCAATTAACATTTGCGGCGTATTAGCAGCAAATGTGCTAAATACAGCTTGCAATCCTGGTGTTTGATTGCCTTGCTGAATTAACTGACCCATGACTTGAAGCATGGTTGCTAAATCGGTGTTACCTCCTCTGTCTTGTAGCTGAAATTGGAAACCACTAAAGCTACCTAAACCTCGAATTGTGGGAGGGTTAACCGGCAACACTCTCGCTTCCGTAATTCCTGATAATTTACCCTGTAGATTGCCGATGATTTCCTGTGCTGAGCGATCGCGTTCATCCCAGGGTTTGAGAGTTGTAAAAATCACACCATTGTTAGCAGTGCTACCACTAAAACTAAACCCACCTACGGCAAAAGTACCTGTGACTTCCGGCAATTTGAGAATTTCTGCTTCTGCCTGTCGCATCACTTTACTGGTGTAATTAAGTGATACACCCTCCGGGCCTTGAATGATGGTGATGAAATAACCTTGGTCTTCATCAGGAAGAAATGATGTTGGTACGTAGGTATAAAGCCATGCTGTCAGTCCTAAGAAGACGACAAACAGCCCGATGACAATTGCTTTGATCCTTACCAGGCGATTGAGTGACCACTCATACCCTCTTCGCATTGAGTCTTGCAAAGAGTTAAACTTGCCAAAAATCCAACCCAGGATACCGCGTTGTCTAGGTCTGCGACGCAGTAACAAACCAGCAAGAGAAGGTGTGAGGGTAATAGCAAGAAAGGTAGAAATAGTGATAGAAAAAGCGATTGTCAAAGCAAATTGTTTGTATATTTGTCCAGTAGCTCCTGGGAAGAAGGCGACAGGGACAAATACAGCCATCAGTACTAAAGAGGTAGCAATTACTGCTCCGAATAATTCATGCATTGCTGCTGAAGCCGCTCGACGCGGTGACATCCCCTCATCCTGAATCAAGCGGGAAATATCTTCAACTACGACAATGGCGTCATCAACTACCATCCCTGTTGCCAAGGTAAGACCAAATAATGTCAAGGTGTTGATGGAAAAATTAAAGGCTTTGACAAAGGCAAATGTACCAATTAATGCTAGGGGAATGGTAACGACGGGAATTAATGTGGTGCGCCAATCCTGTAAGAAAATAAAAATGACCAGGATCACCAGAGCGATCGCCATCAACAAAGTCGAGACCACTTCCGAGAGTGAGGCTTCTACGAAACTTGTTGTGTCAAAGGCAACTTGATACTCCATGCCTGGTGGAAACTTTTCAGCAAGTCGTGCCATTTCGGCTTTGACTGCTTTGGCAACGTCTAATACGTTACTTCCTGGACTAGTAAATATACCAATACCTACGCCCTCTTTGCCTCGAAATCGCAGGAAGGAGTTGTAATTCTCGGCTCCTAGTTCTGCTCTTCCTACATCCTTCAGCTTAATTAACGACCCACCCTCACCAGTTTTGATGACAATCTCTGCAAATTCTGAGGGGTCAACGAGTCTGCTGATAGCACGCAGGTCTATTTGATACATCTGATCTTGTGGCGTTGGCTGCTGACCGATTTGTCCAGCACCCACCTGCAAGTTTTGTTCTTCTAGCGCATCAATCACATCCTGAGCAGTGAGGTTGCGACTGGCAAGTCGGCTCGGGTCGAGCCATAGACGCATGGCATAGCGGCGTTCCCCGAAAATCCGCGCCTCACTCACACCGTTAATTCTTTTGAGGGCATCTGCTATATAGAGGTCGGCGTAGTTGCTTAAAAATACGGTGTCGTACTCTCCTGCGTCGCTGTACAGTCCCATCGCTAGGAGGATGTTAGTAGATTGCTTTCTGACGGTAACTCCTGTTTGCCTAACTGGTTCTGGCAGTTGCGGTTCAGCTAGCGACACGCGATTTTGCACATCAACGGCAGCAATATCTGCATCCCGCGATGCGTCAAAAGTGACTGTAATCGTACTGGTGCCATTGTTACTGCTACTAGAATTCATGTACTTCATGCCTTCGACACCATTAATCTGTCGTTCTAAGACAGTTGTGACGGTGTTTTCCACAACTTCAGCACTAGCACCGACGTAGTTAGCAGTAACTTCAATTTGAGTTGGACTAATTTCTGGGTACTGTTCCGCAGGTAGGGTAGGAATGCTAATTGCTCCTACAAGCAGAATGATAATAGCGCAGACACTGGTAAAAACAGGTCGCCTAATAAAGAAATCAACAAACATAAGGAAATGGGCAAGAGGAAATGGGCAACAGGGAATGGGAAAAGGGCAAGGGAGAGAGGGGAGAGAGTGGGAGAGTGGGAGAACGACAACCAACAACCAACCATCCTCCGGGTACTCTGACGAGAACCCGCTACTCTACGAGAAGCCACTTCGTGTCTACACGTGTACGCCAGTCGTACCCTGCACTCCCAGCGCACAGCGACTTCCCGTAGGGTAAGCCGCTGTGCGCGCGTCTACATGAGGGAGAACCCCCTTTATGCGCGCTGCTCACCGCTACGCCTCTACGTGACCGAGACCGCCTTCTGGGGGGGCCTGGTCTCACCGCGCTAGCTCACCAACAACCAACAACCAACAACCCTCCGAGTACTCTACGAGAAGCCCTGCGGGCGTCTACATGGGGGAGACCCCCTTTGGAGCGCGCTGGCTCACCAACAACCAACCTACTCAGGATTTATGGGAACTCCATCCTTAAGATTGAGTAGCCCAGAGACGATAATTTTTTCTCCTGGCTGCAATCCTTCTAGGACTTGGTAATCATTACCTTTGATATTGCCTAATTTGACACGCTTTTGTTTAGCTACTAGTTGGGGCTTTCCTTGTGGTGATTGTTGCATTTGTTCTACATAGACAAAGTTTTGCCCAGCTACACGAGCTACGGCAGTAGTTGGAATTATTGCTCCAGAACGCTGACTAAATATCACTCTAGCTTTGACATATCCATCTGCTTGTAGTTGATTTTTTTCGTTGTTAAATAGGGCTTTAATCAGTATCAAGCGATCTTGATTGCTTGCTTTTGGAGAAATAAAAGTTACTCGGCTAGTGCCGATGGTAAGATTTTGAGCATCCATTAACTCTACCAGCATTCCCTGACGCAGTTGGGATGCACGTTCAACAGGTACAGAGATATTTACTAGTAATGGTCGATTTTGAGTGACGGTTGCTAGCTGTGTGGAAGTATTGACAAAGTCACCTACTTTTGCTGGAATGTTGCCGACTGTACCAGCAAAAGGAGCAGTAATTCTGTAGTACTGGAGTTGGACTTTTTGTTGATTAGTATTGGCTAATGCTTGCTGGAGAGATTTTTGTGCTTGGGCAACAGCAGCTTGCTGAGCTTTAATTTTAGATTCGTTCGCATTATAGGCAGCTCGGGCTGTCGCGAGTCTATTAGCATATTGTTCTCTAGTTTGTCGAGATACGGCTCCTTCATTAGCAAGATTTGTATAGCGATCGTACTCCTGCTGGTTCAATTTCACATCAGCAAGGAAAGATTGTCTGTCTGCTTCTAAGGATCTGAGGGTAGCTCTGGCATTTTCTAACTGCGATCGCGCCGCTTCGGCAGCAGCATTCACACCACTAACTGCTGCTTGTTGCTCTCTTGGATCTACTTGAATGATTGGATCGCCTGTCTTGACTGTTTCTCCCTCTTTGACAAATATTCGAGTTACTTGACCCTGAACTCTCGGCTGAAGTGTCACCGAGCGGCGTGACTCTAAGCTGCCGATCAATTCCTGACTGTCTTCAATTTGACCTGTTTGTACTGCGGCTACCTTGACTGATACTGGTGGTGGTTGAGCATTGGCACCTACAGGTGGTTGATTTGCTGAACTAAGCATACGCCACAGAGCAACTCCTCCACCCGCCAATGCCAGCAGAGCTAACAATAACCAAAGCCACCGATATTTTGGATATTTTGTGCGAGGTGGTTGTATTTCTTGCTGTGAAAGATTTTCTTCCAATTCAGTGCTAGGCTCGGGGGATGTCATAATTCGCAGAGAAACTAAGAACTAATAACGATATATGAAAGAGAAATGCAACTATTGATATGAGATTAATGATTCTTTGGAAGTATATATTAGTTCTTCAAATATACTATTTGATAGAGGTGGTCTAATCTACCCAAAGGTGAATAATTAAATCTAGTTTACAAATAAACCTATGTTGTTGTCTTTTCTGTTCTTGCGAAAAATGTTCTAATCTTGCTATGATGCAAATAGCTGACACTGGGCCCTCTAAACAAGAGTAATCTCTTTCTCCAAGCGTTACTATTGTTGACAATTCATTTTTCAAACTATGCTATTGTTCATCTAGTAAAAGTAGAAAAGATTTGCAACTATCGATGCTTGTTATCATGCAAATTTAATTAAAAAATTGCTACAATTTAGACCGCCTTTCCTAAGATTACTACTGTAATAGATGAATAATAGATTTAAAAGAGCAGTAAAATTGTAAGCGGGTTGAGTATTTATATTTATTGAGCTAAACAAAAAAAATTGCGTACCAATATGTATATTTTTTACCAAGGTTGTGTCAAAAGTGCATGCGATCGCCATCAAGAAACTACCTGTATCTTCGCCTTGGTTCCTCTTTTATCTAGAAAGCAATAAAGGCATAAAAAGATATTGGCATAGTAGCGTGACCGGACTAATTTAGTGCATAAATATAAATCTTGTGGTGTGGACATCCTGTCCGCACCGGACGGGCTAGAAGCCCATCCCACAAGAAAGCTATAATGCAACATTTTAGTCTTGACACGCCAGTAGGATAGAACTGCTGCTTGCGTGTTGACGATCCAGTTGCTAAAGCGCCGCTATGCTAACAATCCCAACGGTAAATACACTTATTTATAATAAGAAATTGAGTTTTTAGTATTAACTATTTTTGTGAGCTTTTTTATTGGTTGCGCTGTTTGGGCGTATAAAGGTTGGGTGGGTGAACTTTATCCTCAAGGTACTCGCACCGCTGACTTTCTCCACCTCTACAGTCGTCGCTTCACTACGGTGGAAGGTAATACCACATTCTATGCAGTGCCAAACCCAGAAACTGTAGCTCGTTGGGCAGCCGAAACACCCCCTGGTTTTGAATTTTGTCTGAAATTGCCGCGAGACATCACCCACAACAAACTGCTGCAAACCCATATTCCTGACGCATTGAAATTCATAGAAGGAATGCGTCCTTTAGGTAAACGTCTTGGCCCGATTTTTGCTCAGTTACCACCCAGTTACGCACCTACAGCAATTGATGATATTACTGCTTTTCTTGAATCTTGGCCTCGAAAAGAAGTGCCACTGGCGCTAGAAGTTCGGCATCGCGACTGGTTCGCAGAACCCTATGCTAGTCAATTGACAGTACTGTTAGAACAGTTAGGTGTGGGAAGGGTTTTGCTAGACTCTCGTCCTATTTACACTGGGGATGACGATCCTCAGTTACAATCAGAACGGCGAAAACCCAAACTACCTGTACAATTTAGCGTTACAGCGCCTTTTAGTTTAATTCGGTTTATTTCGCATCCCAATTTAACAGTGAATCAGCCTTTTATGGAGGAGTGGGTAACTCAAATTCAGCAGTGGTTACAGCAAGGGAAGCGAATTTATTTTTTTGTTCATTGTCCAACAGAAGAGCGATCGCCCAGTACAGCGCGTTACTTCCAAAGATTATTGGAACAAAGTGGTGTAGCAGTTCCACCCCTTCCTTGGAATCACCTGGACAACTCCCCCAATCAACTCAGCCTATGGTGAAGAGGCATTGGGCATCGGGCATTGGGCAAAGGAACTGGAAAAGTAAAAAGTAAAAAGGTAAAAGAAAAAATTCTTTCTTTTTACTTTTAGCTTTTAACTTTTGACTTATTTTTGCCCAATCCCCAATCTCTATTTTTTCAGCAGTCGCAAACCGCTAAGGGTAACAAACACAGTAGATCCTTCATGCCCTACCACGCCGATCGGTAAGTTAATATTACCCATAAAATTGCCAATCAAAAGCAAAATAATAAACCCTAGAGCAATAGCTATATTCTGTTTGACTATCGCCTGCGCCCTTTTACCCAACCGCATTGCTACTTCAATTTTCTCTAATCTATCTGCCATTAAGACAATATCCGCAGTTTCCAAGGCGACATCGCTCCCCGCCCCTCCCATTGCAATGCCCACCGATGCCTGAGCTAGGGCTGGCGCATCATTAATACCATCGCCTACCATTGCCACCGTTTGATACTCTCGCTGTAAACTACGAATGACATGCAACTTATCTTCCGGTAAAAGTTCTGCATATACTCGATCTACTCCAACTTCCCGCCCTACACTTTCAGCAGTCTGTTGATTATCTCCAGTCAACATGACTACTTGTTCAACTCCCAATTTTTTCAAACGGGTAATGGTTTCTGCTGCTTGCGTTCTCAATTGATCTGCAATAGCTATTATGCCTAGCACTTGATAAAGTGATGGGGTGGTGGGATGGTGGGGTGAAGTTTTCTCTCCATCTCCCCATCTAGAATTTGCTACCCAAACAACCGTTTTCCCCTCTCGCTCCCAATCTTCAGCAATATCACTTAAATTAGTGGGTAAATTTGCAACATACTTTTGTAAAAAACCATTTTTCCCAACAATCACTTCTTGGTTATCTACAATACCAAGTATTCCCTGTCCGGGAAAAGCCTGTACCTCTGTTGCAGCAACCCAATCCAAGTTTTTAGATGCCTCCACGATTGCCTGAGCGAGAGGATGTTCCGAACGAGATTCCACTGATGCAGCAGCTTTTAATACATCTGAGCGAGTGTAATTACTATTTGTGCTTACCTGGAATACTTGTACCTGTCCTGTGGTGAGAGTGCCTGTTTTGTCAAATGCGATCGCCCGTACTCTCCCCATCATTTCCAACTGAGCGCCATTCTTGAACAAAATGCCTTGTTTGGCACCATTGGCAATTCCTGAAAGCAGTGTTGGCATAATTGCCGCCATGAGCGCACAAGGAGAAGCCACCACTAGAAAAGTTAAGGCACGATAAATCGTAGTTTCCCAATCCCAATTCCAAAGAAACGGTGGCAAAATGACTAGCAAAACTCCCGCCACTACAATCACCCGCGCATATGCCCGTTCAAATCGCTCGATAAATTGTTGGGAAGGAGGTGCTTCTGTTTGTGCTTGCTTTACCAAACGAATCACGCGTTGAATCAAACTACTTTCCGGTGGTTGATGCAGCTTTAACTTCAACGCCCCATAGCCGTTGAGCGTACCTGCAAATACTTCGTCACCCACAGTTTTCTCTACAGGTAAAGACTCACCCGTAATTGCGGCTTGATTGAGGGTAGTGTAACCTTCCACAATCACTGCGTCTGTGGGAATTAACTCCCCTGGCTTGACGATGATTTCATCCCCTACTTGTAACTGGACAACGGGAACAACCTCTTCTTTTCCTTGACGCAGAACGGTGGCCGTGTCTTGTGTCAGACTCATCAAACTGCGGATACTCCGTTCTGTCCGCCGCATCGCATAGCCTTCCAGTGCACCACTAATCGCAAAGATGAGAATCAAAACAGCCCCATCGATAATCAGATGATACTCTCTTCGCCACAAGCCTAGACCAGCAGCACCAAGCGCCGCCACAATCATCAGCAAATCTACATCCAGTTCTTTTTCTTCGATTAGGGTTGTCAGTCCCTCACGGGCGCTTTCGTAGCCACCAATAATATAAGCTGCGGGTAGTAGCAGCAGCGCCCACCCCAAAAAGCCAAGGTGCAAAGCCAACCATCCAATCAACAACAGCAGCCCACAAACGATAGCTGCGAAGGCGTCTGAATGTTCTTTGGTGAATTGATGCAAGCGTTCTGGGTAAAGCATGAGAGTTCAACTAGCACTGACTCTCTTACGCTAAACCTTGACATTAGTGTTAATGTCAATGTATTTCTTGTGGCAGCTGTTAGTGGTTGGTTGTTGGTTGTTGTTTGGAACAAACAAATTTTAAGAGAGATGAAGAATGAAAAAAATTTATAAATATTTGCAAACAGACTAAATTTATGCTGATTTTACGCTAAAAATTCTCAATTAGTATACGAATTTGTGTTATTTGGGAAATTGTAAAAAATACGTTACTCTAACCTGGTAAGATTAAAATTTATGATGGGTTATTATTGCCTTTTTTAGAATTAGTGCCCTTTGTCAGTACAAAGGACAAATGACAAAGGACAAATACCTACGAAGGAAGTTGCTTT
The DNA here is from genome assembly GCF_013388695.1 of Fischerella sp. Classification (NCBI taxonomy): domain Bacteria; kingdom Bacillati; phylum Cyanobacteriota; class Cyanophyceae; order Nostocales; family Hapalosiphonaceae; genus Fischerella; species Fischerella sp. Next base: position 17,794 of record NZ_JACAEU010000044.1, on the reverse strand, counting down.
TTCAAGGCTTCTAAAGAAGCCCAGCGAAGGTCAACTCGCTTATGTTTAGAATTGTTATTACTACTATCTGGTTTACTTGGTTGGATACCCGAACAATTGACATCACAAAGCTGGCGCTGAGGAATTTCTAGGCACACTTGCTCGTATAGCCATTCGCCAGGATCGAAATACCCATAGGGTGATAAAGTTTCCACCAAATCTTCCACAGCGACTTCCCGCTCCAAGGGCAAGGCTTGTTCTTGTTCGGCGGCTTCGTCTAGCCAGATGATTTCGGAAGTATCAACCACCAAGCGATGATTATAGTTTTGCAAACAGCGGTTGCAGGTACAAGTAATAATTGTTTCCGCTTGACCAGACACTTCCAGGTAATTGCCACGATGCTGCACGCGAATGCGACCGCGAACTGGTGTTAAGGTATCCAAATCAGGCAGGAACTCTTTCACCTGAATTTCCTCTGTTCGCTCCGGCGCTTTGGTTAGCTGCGGAATGTAAATCGCGTCCATAGGATTTGTGAGACATCCTCACGAAAAATTGTCTTTCTTTATCAGCAATTTTGCCGATAATACTTCTCTAGTCTAACTTTTTTGCGATTTAGTTTTATCGCTAATAAATACCGATTTTAATAACTTTTTGCGGCAGTGATGATTTATTAGTTTTTGGCCGCCTTCGGCGCAGTTAATAGTCAATAGTCATCGATCATTGGTCACTAGTAAAAAACTCTTGACTCTTGACTATGGACTCTTGACCTGGACTCCCCGTAGCGAAGCAGAGGAGATTGACTACCAACTACTGTAGGAACGAAGCATTTGTATAACAATATTTTTAGTTCAATGGAAAGATATATATTCAAATGCTTCGCCCCTACTTATTCTGGCAATGCGGGACGTACAACCAGATTGCGATGCGGCTCTTTGCCTCTGCTGAAGGTTTCTAAATCCCCAAATTCTTTCAAGAAGGTGTGGATTTGGCGACGTTCAGCTGAACTGAGAGATTTGATTTCCACTTCTTTACCTGTTGTACGCGCTTGCATCGCAGCTGCTTGGGCGATCGCGCGAATTTCTGCTTGTCGCTTCACGCGGTAGCCGTTCAACTCAATTGTGTAAGAAGCTTGCTCTTCTGGTGGTTGATTTAAGTTGAGAACAGAATTCGCTAAATATTGAATAGCATCTAGTACTACACCACCAGGCCCGATTAAAACCTGAATTTGGTCAGGCATCATATTGATTTCATCAATTATCAACCAGTAATTATCAGGTTCAGTTGACTCGCCTTCACCAATTGCAGTTGCTTCTAACTCAGCCTGAATTTCCGTATTGATTCCGGTTAATTGCAGCAGTGTTTTTAACCACTGCTGCCCTCGTTGCATCCGAGTGTCGGTCATCATCAACCTGCGGCCTTTTTCTTAGAACTTTTTGGCTCAAACGGCAGCGTTTTTTGTTGTGCTTCTGCTTCTTTCTCCTGGGAGTCTACTATTTTTTGTAGTTCCTCTGGCAGGGGTTCGCGAGAAAGAATATAAGTTTGCAGAGTTTGGAAAATATTACCAATCACCATATACATCAGCACCCCAGCTGGCAGAGGGAAGAACAAAAACATCCCTGAAAAGATCACGGGCGTGATTTTGTTGACTGTATCTTGTTGGGGGTTGCCACCACTGGAATTTTGCCCGGAAAGCACTTGGCTGACGTAAAGGGTAATCCCAAATAGCACTACCATCGCCACGATATCCCAATGTACAGTGCCATCAGGATCAATAGCCCCAACTCTACCCAAGGCATCAATGAATAAAAACCCTTGATCTGCTGCTAGTCCGGGAATTGTTCCCTGAATAGTAACATCCCCTGGCTGTAAGGCTTCGATATTGCCTTCAGGATCAATTTTGATTCTTTCTTCCCCTTTAATAACTTTCCATTGGGGAACCAAATTAGTATCTGGGTGTTCTGCCAATACTGCCTGAAAAGGCTTGCCCTCAAGAGTCTGATATTGAATCTTAGTGTGTTCTCCTACAGCTAATTTATTGCCTCCAGGCAGGATAGCAGTTACCTTAACATGTTCCCCATCAGCGACGTAAATGTTTTGGGGGGGAGTAGCAAAGGCCTGGGGTTGAATTCGTTCGATTTGTTCGGCAGGAAGGATTTGCAGGTTGACGGAGTAGTTAACGCTGGCAAAAGGTGAACCCCGCAAAGTAGCAAACAATGCTAGCAAAACCGGCATTTGTAAAAGAAGTGGCAAACATCCAGCAAGGGGATTGCCAAATTCTTTCTGGACACTGAGCATTTCTTCCTGCTGCTTTTGCGGATCGTCCTTATAGCGTTCTTTGATTTCTTGCATTCGCTTTTGCATCAAAGGTTGGACAATTCGCATCCGTCGCATATTGCGAATTGAGCCAGCACTGAGAGGATAAAGCGCAAAACGAATTATTAAAGTCAAGGCAACGATCGCCAATCCATAGCTTGGCAGAATGCTATAGAACAAGTCTATGATTGGCAACATTACGTTGTTCGAGAGAAACCCGATACCAAAATCCATTATTCTGAATTCAACCTGAGGTAATGTAAATTTACTACCGATTTTAAATTCTGTTGTTTGTTGTTTGTTGTTTGTTGTTTGTTGTTTGGAACAACCAACTACCAACTACCAACTACCAACAAGAATTCCAAAATTGGCAGACTGAATCTAATGTATCTAAATCAGGATTCGTCTGCGACTATAGTTCAACTACGGATAGCCGCACATTAAAAGAGGAGTGGAAAAGAGGAGTGGGGGAGGGTAGGAGGGGGAGAGTGGGGAAAGTAGCTGATAAATTCTCCCCATCTCCCCATCACCCAATCTCCCGATCATTTCTTCGCAGCACCACTAAAATTGGGATTTTTGGCGGCGACTCTTTCACTGATGTAATCATAAATTTCCCGGAACTTTGGAATAGCCCGCAGTTCTAGACGACTACCATCTCTGAGGGTGAGTACCATATCTCCCCATAAACCTATGCCACGGGGAACTTTGACAATTTTGACAACTTCTGAGTAAATAACATCGCTGCGATCGCGTCCTCTCCAACCTCCAGTTACAGAAACTCGGCGATCGGTGATGCGATAACGCAGCCACAATGCTCTGACAATTGCCCCAACTGTCAGTGGTAAACCCACAATAGTCAACCCAATAAGTATGTTTATTATCAAATCCCCTATATGGGGGCCGCCTTCAAAATAAACTTCTTCACGAATGCCCATTTAATACCTCAGTTTGTGCCAACAACTGCTCTAATTCTTGCAGAAATTGTTGGGTTACGCACTCAGATTCTGCTGCGGTTGGCTTTACAACCACCACTAGTCGCCACCCTGGCAACAATTTGGGCAACAACTGATGTAAAGCTGCTGATATTTGCCGCTTCAGGCGGTTACGAATTACTGCCCGTTTGCTGACTTTGGTACTAATCGAAATACCAATTCGGGTAGGAACAAGATCAACTGAGTCTGTTGATAGTGCAATATGCTCGGCAGCATCCACAGGAGGCTTTTTCAAATCTGACGGTCGTAAGGCTCTCAACGTTAAATAAAAACCATGACGACGAATGCCTTCCCGGGAAACTGCCTGGAAATCTTTTCGAGATTTAAGCCGATTTGCTTTGGGCAAAGCCACCGCTACTGTTTAAATTCCCTACCCTAAACGCTGAGGCGATAACGTCCTCTTCTTCTTCTTGCCCGAATAACGTTTCTACCGTCTGGTGTTCGCATTCTGGCACGAAAACCAGAAGTCCTTTTTCTTTTTCGGTTAGTTCCCTCTAAAGTTCTTCGCATACTTTTATCCTCTCCAGCAATTTTTTATAAAAAAAGCCACAATCCATAATCTTATCACGTTTTGTGATAAAAAAGTAAAAATGGTTGCAAAATAGTCAAGAGTCCAAAGTTAAGAGTGTTTTACTAATGACCAATGACTAATGACCATTGACTAACTAATACTAAGAATCCAGGTTCCCAAGTAACGAGCTAAGGGTACATCACCAGGGGTTTGAATTGAGCAGTTCCAATAGAACATGCCGCCAAAAGCTGGGTTTTTGACATTAGAGAATATCAGTTCAACGTCGCTACCTGCTGGTACAGGCTCTTGAGGGTAAATTTCAACCACACGATTTTCCTGATCCCATTTCACATCAGACAGTGGCACTTTTTTGTCTTTTACCCGTACCTCAATCTTCTTGGGATCTAAGGTTCCTTTATAGTATTGAGGATAGTTAACAACAAATTGGGAAGCGGCGAATTTCATCCTTTTGGCGGGGATTCTCAAACGATATCTATCCCAAGCATTGGTTTGACCGCCAAAATCTAATCGGAAGGGCAGTTGATTTTCGCTTTTGACACCGCTCCACAGTGTAAAGCCTGGCAAACTCTGTGCCAAGCTAATGGCTGGTAGCCCTGTCAGCAAACAGCCAGTCACAACTAAAGTAGAAAGTAAACGTCGCATAGTTAAGCTCCTGTTGCAGAAATTGGTGTTTTGTCTCAGTAGCTGGGAGTAAATGTTCGTAAATAAACTTTACTACTGACTTTCTCACTATAGACGTAAAATCTTGAACAAAAGTGCCATCTGTTCTGGATTCATCATAAGAATTCGTCAGAATAATTATTGAATAATTAGTATATTTTATTACGTAAATTATTTGAACAAGCTATGACTTTAGAGAAATGCAAGACTTTATGATGACTAGCTTGACAGTGATTCCACTAGATGTAAAACACACTTTAAATAGGATGATGTTTCCGAATATTTATAAGTTTATCTAAAATTAAGATTTTTGTTATAAAAATTAAGCTATTAAATAGAGCGATCGCGAGTGTAATTGGGCTAGATTGGTTACAACAAGCATTGCTCATCAACAAAAATAATTCTAAATATTTGAGGATTTAGTTTGTGGGAAATTAATCGATATTGCACAATGTAAACAACGCACAACAATAGTTTTCAATCCCTAAAAGAAGTTGAAGACACAGATGTAAAACTTGGGGATCAGCATAGGATGTGCAATAAATAACCCATAAAAGCAAGTATCTGTAATTGTGACATCCATGAGCGGCACAGTCAGGCTTAGCCTGGATAGGTAGAGTGGGAAAGCGTAGGTGCAATCAACACGAAAAGCCAATAGCCGATAGCCCCCGCCCATACGCTCACCAGTCCGCCAAATCAACTTTGGCAGATGAGTTAAGAGGAAATGGTTAAGGGAGAAAGGTTTGCTCCTTTACCTTTAACCAACGCCGATCGCTTTTGGGTTGGTGAATTGCTAAGAGTGCGTCTATTTACTCATCAGAAAGATTTCACAGCTTGCACAGAAGTATTAATCTCAAGGAGATTGCATGAGAATAGCAGTTGCTAAAGAAATAGAAGTTTGTGAACGTCGTGTGGCATTAATTCCCGATACTGTAGCGCGATTGGTAAAGCAAGGTTTAGAGATTTGGGTAGAAGCTGGTGCGGGAGAGCGAGCTTTTTTTAATGATACTGCCTATGAAGCCGCAGGAGCCACAATTATTAACGATAGTGGCAGATTATGGGGTGAAGCAGACATTTTGCTCAAAGTCAGCCCACCACAAGAGCGAGAAGATGGGCGTTCAGAAATTGACTTGCTCAAAGAAGGCGCTGTACTGATTAGCTTTCTCAATCCTTTAGGAAATCCAATCGTAGCGCAGCGATTGGCAGAACGCAAAGTAACTGCTTTCAGCATGGAAATGATTCCCCGCACCACGAGGGCGCAGAGTATGGATGCTTTGTCGTCGCAAGCGTCAATAGCAGGTTATAAAGCCGTATTAATTGCCGCAGCAGCATTACCTAAATATTTCCCCATGCTGACAACAGCTGCTGGCACGATCGCCCCTGCCAAAGTATTTATCATGGGTGCTGGTGTGGCTGGTTTGCAAGCAATAGCTACCGCCAGACGCTTGGGATCGTTGGTAGAAGCTTTTGATATCCGCCCCGCCGTCAAAGAAGAAGTGCAAAGCCTCGGGGCAAAATTTGTAGAAATCAAATTGGATGAAGAAACAACCGCTGCTGGTGGTTACGCCAAAGAAATTTCCGAAGCCAGCAAAAAGCGCACCCAGGAAGTTGTCACCGAACACATCAAGAATGCTGATGTTGTCATTACCACTGCCCAAGTTCCTGGTAAAAAAGCACCTCTTCTAGTCACCGAAGAGATGGTAAAGCAGATGAAAACAGGTTCGGTAATAGTAGACATTGCTGCCGAACAAGGTGGTAACTGTGCCTGCACCGATCCCGGCAAAGATATTGTCATGCACGGCGTCACCATTATCGGCCCGATTAATTTACCATCCTCAATGCCAGTCCACGCTAGCCAGTTGTATGCCAAGAATTTGACATCCTTAATGCAACTGCTCATAAAAGACAAAGCTGTGCAGATTGACTTTGCTGACGACATCATTGATGCAGCTTGCATTACCCATGCTGGTGAAATTCGCTCTTCACGGATAAAAGAGGCGCTGCAAGCTATTAGCGCTCAACAGTCACCAGTTAGTTAAGCACTGAAGTTTCCTTTGTGTCTTGGTGTCTTGGTGGTTTATCAGCATTTAATTAACCACCAAGGCACAAAGACACCAAGAAATAAATTACAGGAGTTTGTAAATACATGACAGAAGCATTAATTGCGGCTTTGTTCGTATTTGTTTTGGCATCGTTTACCGGATTTGAAGTCATCAACAAAGTACCGCCAACTTTACATACGCCCTTGATGTCAGGCTCAAACGCGATTTCTGGCATTGCTGTATTAGGGGCGATTGTAGCTTCCGGTGCGAAAGAGTGGAATGTGTCAGTCATTCTCGGTTTGATAGCCGTGGTACTGGCAACCATCAACGTGGTGGGTGGTTTCCTAGTCACAGATCGGATGTTGCAAATGTTTAAGAAAAAAGCAAGTTAGTGGTTAGTGGATAGTGGTTAGTGGTTAATAACCAACTACTAACTACTAACTACTAACTACTAACAATCAACTATTACCAATTACCGCTAAATTATGACTGACTTTCTTCCAACTGGAATTCAGCTGACGTATTTAGTCGCTGCATCTTTATTTATTCTGGGTTTGAAACAGCTGGGTTCTCCTGCTACAGCACGGCAAGGTAATGTTGTAGCCGCTGTGGGCATGCTGTTGGCGATCGCAGCAACACTGTTGGATCGGCATGTGTTGAACTACGAAATGATTTTGTTGGGGTTGGCAATTGGATCGGTACTAGGTGCGATCGGCGCCTATAAAGTTCAAATGACGGATATGCCCCAAATGGTAGGTTTACTCAACGGATTGGGTGGTGCGGCTTCCGCGCTTGTCGCCGTCGCTGAATTTTGGCGGTTGCTGCAACATGCTGAAGCCGTACCCCTAGATGCCAACATTTCCATGTTGTTGGATGTGTTAATCGGTGGCGTCACCTTCACGGGTAGTATGATTGCCTTTGCCAAACTGCAAGGCATTATTAGCGGTTCCCCGATTACATTTCCCTTACAGCAACCAATCAACGCCTTGCTGTTGGGTTCCTATGTGGTGGGTAGTGCCTTTTTACTCATGCAACCCCATAACCTGACCGCATTTTTAGCGATCGTTGCAGTTTCTTTAGTCTTGGGTGTAATGTTCGTCATCCCTATTGGTGGTGGCGATATGCCAGTGGTCATTTCACTGTTGAACTCATTCTCTGGTTTAGCCGCAGCCGCCGCTGGTTTTGTGGTGATGAACAATATGCTAATCATTGCTGGTGCATTGGTGGGAGCATCGGGTATTATTCTGACCGAGATCATGTGTAAAGCGATGAATCGCTCTTTGATCAGCGTTCTATTCGGTGCTTTTGGCAGTGGTGGAAGTGCGGTTGCGGGTGGAGGCAGTGGTATAACTGATACAACCGTCCGCAGCATCGATGCAGAAGAAGGCGCAATGATGCTGGGCTATGCCCGTTCTGTGGTGATTGTTCCTGGGTACGGGATGGCGGTAGCGCAAGCACAGCACAGCGTACGCGAGTTGGCAGATCAGCTCGAACGGATGGGCGTTGAAGTGAAATATGCTATTCACCCTGTCGCTGGAAGAATGCCGGGACATATGAATGTGTTGCTAGCAGAGGCGAATGTGCCCTATGAGCAACTGTATGATATGGAAGATATCAATCCCCAGTTTGAGCAGACGGATGTAGCGCTGGTAATTGGGGCAAATGATGTGGTGAACCCAGCCGCGCGGAGTGATGCCAACAGTCCAATTTACGGGATGCCGATTTTGGAGGTAGATAGGGCGAAGCAGACGATTGTGATTAAGCGCGGTATGAGTACAGGTTTTGCTGGTGTAGATAATGAGTTGTTCTACAAAGATAAAACCACGATGCTTTTTGGTAGTGCGAAAGATATGGTGGCGAAGTTGGTTTCTGAGGTGAAGCAGTTGTAGGGTTGAACCTCACCCCTAGCCCCTCCTCGCTTGCGGGGAGGGGAAAAATATTTTTAGCTCACTATATTAAGTAGCGTGTGTTACGGCATAACTTATTGAGATCAGCCCATTTTTTCCACTGAGTGTTTAGCACGCCTCCCTCTTCACACAAATCACTTTTAGCTGCCCATGCAAATTTTTTCAAAAAGCTTTCAGTGTTTTCTTGAGTGATTTCTTCAATTACTTGGCTTTGTTTAACAGGTAATGTCTTGGGGGCTTTAGGTTCTCCTTTCTTTATCTCTGATATTGACTTTAAGAATTTGAGATTGGGAATATAGGATTGTAGAGACGCAAGGAACATTACATCTCTACAATTATCTTAAACAACCGCCGCTTCTACAACCGCGCCTTGCATTTTTTCAAATGCATCAATCAGGTTTTGCAACTGCTGATCTGCTTTGAGTACTGCCAAACCGCGCACTGTCACTTTCCCTGGTGAGTAAACAAAGCGAGATTTGAGATTTTCTGGTAGATTTCCCGCTAACAAGTTCCAAGCGGGTTCTTCCATTGGCGTTTCTAAAACAACGTGCTGTTTGGCTTCTGGTTTAATGCGGCTAAAGCCTAGCTTTTTCGCCAGTTGTTTCAATTCCATTACCCGCAATAGTTGATTTGCAGGTTTGGGAATTGCACCGTAACGATCGTTCCACTCAGCGGCAATTTGTTGTAATTCTTCTTTAGATTTGGCAGCAGCAACCGCACGGTAAGCACTCATCTTTTGTTCAATATCGGGGATGTAATCTGCGGGAATAAATGCTGTGAGATTGAGATCAATTTGAGTATCGTCAACTTTGGGTATTTCTTGTCCTCGGATTTCCCGAATCGACTCTTCTAGCATTTCCATGTATAAATCGAAGCCGATTGCATCCATTTGACCGGATTGTTCTGAACCCAGCAAGTTACCAACTCCGCGAATTTCCATATCGCGCATTGCTAATTGATACCCGGAACCCAATTGGGTAAATTCCTGTATTGCTCGCAAGCGTTGCCGGGCGGCATCGGATAACGATCGTTGTTTGGGGTAAAATAGCCAAGCGTGAGCTTGAATTCCCGCACGTCCCACACGTCCCCGCAGCTGGTATAACTGCGCTAAGCCGAAGCGGTGGGCATCTTCAATCAAAATTGTGTTGACGCGCGGGATATCTAAACCAGATTCAATAATCGTGGTACAAACTAAGATATCTGCTTCGGCATTACTGAAAGAAAGCATGGTTGCTTCTAACTCACCTTCTTCCATTTGTCCGTGAGCGATCGCAATTCTCGCACCCCCGATCGTTTCCCGCAATTCGCTGGCTGTTTCTTCAATACCCTCTACACGCGGTACTACATAAAACACCTGTCCGCCTCTGTCGAGTTCTTGGCGAATGGCACTGCGGACTGTTTCCGGGTTAATCGGTGCGAGGTGAGTTTTGATCGGACGCCGGGATGGTGGCGGTGTAGTAATCAAACTCATTTCCCGGATACCCGACAAAGACATATACAAGGTGCGGGGAATGGGTGTAGCCGAGAGGGTAAGCACATCAATTTGAGTTTTCAGGGTTTTAATTTTCTCTTTCTGGTTCACCCCAAACCGCTGTTCTTCATCCACCACCAACAGTCCCAATTCTTTGAAATTAACCTCTTTGCCCAAAAGTTGATGTGTACCTACAACTACATCCAACTCACCCGTTGCCAATCGTTTTTGAATTTCGCGGCGTTCTTGGGGACTGCGGAAGCGGTTGAGTAACCCGACATTAACGGGGTAGGGGGCAAAGCGTTCTTTAAGGGTGTGGTAGTGTTGTTGCGTTAAAATTGTAGTAGGTGCAAGGAGTGCCACCTGTTTACCGGCGGTGACAGCTTTAAATATCGCGCGAATAGCTACTTCAGTTTTACCAAAACCGACATCGCCACACACTAAGCGATCCATCGGGCGATCGCTTTCCATGTCCCGTTTGACATCTTGCACAGCTTTGAGCTGATCGGTTGTGGGTTGGTAAGGGAACGAGTCCTCCAGTTCTTGCTGCCAAGGCATATCTGCCGGAAAGGCAAAACCCTTTTGTTGCGATCGCGCTGCGTATAACTTAAGCAAGTCCACCGCCAGTTTCTTAATTGCTTTGCGGACTTTGTTCTTGGTATTTTCCCAAGCCTTACCAGTCATTTTATTTAGTTCTGGTGGCTTCTCGGTCGTCGTACGAAACCGCGACAAAGCGTTGACTTGATCGGCTGCTACCCGCAATAAACCATCGGCGTATTGCACCACCAAATAATCGCGAGTTTCGTTGTTAAGTGTGAGACTTTCGAGTCTGAGGAATTTACCGACCCCATGGTTTCTGTGCACCACATAATCGCCGGGACGCAGTTTGTTGGGATCTACTTGTTTAGAAGCAGCTTTGCGACGCTTGCGGACATAACCAAAAGTTGCTAGGCTATGCTGCCCGTAAAATTCGCGGTCAGTGACAATAACGGTCCGGAAAGTAGGTAAAATAAAACCTTCTAATTCAGCCAGACCGGAATATTTTAGGGCGACTGGTACGTGATTAATTTGTAGCTTATCAATCGCTTGATAGTCGCGGGGGTTGGGGATAAACTGAGCTGGACAGTCGTGTTCTTGCAACAGAGACACAGAACGGCTCGGTTGTGCCGAAATTAACCAAATCGAGAAATTGCGATCGCGCTCCTGTCTCAGTGTTTCTGCGGTTTTAGCAAAGGAGTGCGGTGTTGCTGGTACAGAGCGACTGGCAAGATTGATACCTTGATTTTCCTCCGCTAGTTCTGATAAATATAGTTTTTTAAATGCCTGTGCAGCACTCAGACAATCATCAAACCAACGATGAACTTTGGGTAATGCAATCAAAGCTTCTTCTATGCTGCGATCTTCCTGCTCATCTGCTCCCCTACTCCCCAGAGTTAGCCACTGTTCCTCGGCATTTTCCACCCAGCGATCGCTGTGAGCGTGACACTGTTCTGGCTCGTCAATAGCAACCAGAGTATTTTCTGGTAAATAATCTAATAAGGAAGCTGGTTGCGTGAAACCTAAGCCCAAAAAGCGACGGCTACCCTCTAAAGATGTACCTGCATCAATCTGTTCTTGTTCGGTGGCGCAAAGGTAAGTTTTGACGGTTTCTAAACTCTCCCCACTCAACGCTGCCATCACCACGGGAGCAAAGCTAGTGGGAGTGAGAATTAGCTGCTCAATTTTATCTAAAGCAGAACGTTGAGTTGCTGGATCAAATTCTCGGATTTGCTCAATTTCGTCACCGAACCATTCCAAACGGACTGGCAACTCCGAAGACACCGGAAACACGTCAACAATATCACCGCGCCGACTCCACTGTCCTTCTGTTTCCACCAGTGGAACTCGTTCATACCCCAGACTAGCTATCTTATCACTAAAGCTATCCAAATCAAATTCCATGCCCCGTCTGAGGGTAAGACAGAATGGCTGAAAAGCTTCTGGTGGTGGCAGGTGAGGTTGTAGCGATGCGTGAGTAGCGACAATAGCCAAATTAGTAATTTTTGGACTATTGACTCTTGACTCTTGACTCTTGACTAAGTCCGCCAGGACTTGCATCTGTCCCCAAGTCATTTCAGTTTCGGGATCAAAAGGTTCGTAAGGGGACGCCTCAGAGGTTGGGTAAAAATGCACGGTTTGCCACCCCATCGCCTCCAACTGCGCTGTCCAGCGTCCGGCTTCTTCCAGAGTGGCACAGACCACAAACAAATTCTGTCCCTCAGTTTGAGCCAAAGCTGAAGTGACCAAGCCTTTGGGTAGCCTGGGAATACCATTCAAACGTAAATCTTGTTGCCGATTTAGCTTGGAGAGAAGTTCACTGGTAAGTGGCGATCGCCCTAGGGCGCGCACAATGGAAGAAAATGCCATAAGTTCTTAAACAGGTGGGAGTCGTTCTGACCAGCGATCCACAATCATAGCGCCTACATCAACTATTTTAAAAATGTCAACAATCCTATTGATCTTGCTCGAAAGACCCTAGTCCTTAGTACAATTACGACTGAAACTTACAGTTCGTATACGTAAACAGTTTTCTCTACTGACAAATCACTTATGAATAATTACTAATGGTTGGTTTTCTATATATTTCAGAATGTTGTCTATAAACATCTTAGATACTAGATACTAGCAGATTCAACTTAAATGCAGTTTGCCGCTAACATCGGCAATTTTTAAGAATGTCACCAACTGTCGAAATTTTAATTATTCTCCTACTAATCCTTGCCAACAGCGTGTTTGTCATGTCAGAGTTGGCTATTGTCTCTGCACGAAAGGTGCGTTTGCAACAGCTTGCCGAACGGGGAGATCAAAAGGCTCGTGTTGCCTTAGAATTGGCTTCTTCTCCGAACAAATTTTTAGCTACTGTTCAGGTAGGGATAACTCTCCTTAGTATTTTGTCGGGTGCTTTTGCTGAATCGACCATAGTTAGGAGACTAGAGCCTATTTTGGCTCTACTTCCCTGGCTAACGTCTTATGCTGATGCGATCGCCACCGTGATTTCAGTATTAATTCTTACTTATTTTACCTTGATTATTGGTGAATTGGTTCCTAAGCGAGTGGCATTAAATCACCCAGAACCTATTGCTTCTATTGTTGCTATCCCTATGCGAATGTTGGCAACAATTGGTTCCCCTATAGTTTATTTATTAAGTATTTCTACTGATGCAGTATTGCGAATTTTGGGCATTAGACCATCCACAGAACCACAAGTAACAGAGGAAGAAATTCGAGTTTTAATCGAGCAAGGCACAGAAGAGGGAACCTTTGAGGAAGCAGAACAAGATATGGTGGAGCGAGTGTTTCGTTTAGGCGATCGCCCTGTAAGTTCTTTTATGACACCGCGTCCGGATATTGTTTGGTTAGACTTGGAGGACTCCCTAGCAGAAAATCGCCAGAAGGTGATTGAGAGTGGCTATTCTCGGTATCCGGTTTGTCAGGGGGGGCTAGATAATGTTCTCGGTGTTATCCCTGTCACTGATTTATTAGCCCGAAGTTTGTGTGGCGAAGAGTTGGATTTGACAGTGGGATTGAAGCAGCCCGTGTTTGTGCCCGAAAGCACCCGTGGCTTGAAAGTTTTGGAGTTGTTCAAGCAAACCGTCACTCACATGGCGCTGGTAGTGGATGAATACGGTGTAATTCAAGGATTAGTGACTCTCAATGACGTCATGATTGAAATTGTCGGTGATGTTCCTACTGCCGATGAATTGGAAAATCCCCAAGCCGTGCAACGAGAGGATGGTTCTTGGTTATTGGATGGCATGTTATCTGTAGAAGAATTTTTTGAGCTTTTCGACCTCGAAGAATATCTACGAGACCATCAAGGTAACTATCAAACATTGGGTGGTTTTGTCATTACTCATCTCGGTCGCATTCCCGCAGCAGCAGATCATTTTGAATGGCAGGGTATGCGCTTTGAAGTGATGGATATGGATGGCAACCGCGTTGATAAAGTGCTTGTAGTACCAAAACAGAAGCAATCAACGGAAGGGAAAAGAGAAAATTAGACCTCTGAGGGAGATGGGGGATAGCTGAAAGTGTGATTCCGAAACCCTTGTAGAGACGCGAAATTTCGCGTCTCTACACTTGGATTCATACTTCAAATCAGCAACGCCTCGTTAACATAAATATCTCTGGGTGGGAAGGGACTAATTAATTTTTCTGGTGTTTGTATGAAACCACCCTCCCCTCTCCCAAATTGGGAGAGGGGCAGGGGGTGAGGGAAGTACTATCTTTGACTGCAACCTAGTATAAAATTTACTTTTTTGACAGTAAATACATGGCTAATTTTGCTAAATTTATAAAAATTTTATACACTTTTAGCATGGTTTTGTTAGCTCAAAGTATTACATATTCTAGTTTTTGCCAGTTTTAGCATCTTAGTAAGAAGCGATCGCACAGTCGGTAACGTGGTGCTTATGATTGCCTAGAACACCAAGTCAGTAATCTTCAAATTGGAAGAGAAGGAGGACACCTTCGGAATGAAAAATTAAAAATTCAATCTTCATTTTTAATTTTTAACTTTTAATTCAGCGAAGCGTTTCCCCTCTCCCTTGTCTTACCGCACCAAAAATTTATAAATACTGCATCGCTACTCTATTGCTTAGTTAACTACGAGCAATTCCATCTTGGCGGGCTGCCCGTTGCACAGCAGCAGCAACAGTAGTGGCGACTCGCTCATCAAATACAGAAGGAATGATGTGTTCTCTGTCTAAATCTGATGGTTTGACTAAAGAAGCGATCGCACTTGCTGCTTCTAAATACATTGAAGTGGTAATCGTCTCTGCGCGACAATCTAACGCACCGCGAAACACTCCAGGAAAAGCTAGAACATTATTAATTTGATTTGGGTAGTCACTTCTACCGGTGGCCATGACGGCAACTTCTTTGTTAACTAATTCTGGCTGAATTTCAGGAATTGGATTTGCCATTGCAAACACAATTGGATCTTTGGCCATTGAACGCACCATTTCCGGTGTTAATACTCCCGGTACGCTCACACCGATAAATACATCAGCCCCTTGCATTGCACCTGCAAGAGTACCCTTGGCTTTGACAGCAAATTCGCGTTTTTCTTCTGTTAAATCGGTGCGACTAGTAGAGAGAATTCCTTTAGAGTCACACATCCAAATTTTTTCTGCCCCAGCTTTGTGCAATAAACGAGCGATCGCAATTCCAGCCGCCCCAGCACCATTAATAACGATGCGGATTTCCTCCATTGACTTATGTACCAATTTCAGTGAGTTAAACAGCGCTGCTAAGGTAACAATCGCTGTGCCATGCTGATCGTCATGAAAAACAGGAATATCTAACTCCCGTCGCAGTTTTTGTTCGATCTCAAAGCAGCGAGGGGCAGCAATATCTTCTAAATTCACGCCTCCAAATACAGGGGCAATATTTTTTACAGTACGGACTATTTCATCTGTATCTTGGGTTGCCAGACAGATAGGGAAAGCATCGATACCAGCAAATTCTTTAAAAAGCATGGCTTTACCTTCCATGACTGGTAGGGCAGCCTCTGGGCCTAGATTTCCCAATCCCAAAACTGCACTGCCATCAGTCACAATTGCAACCGTATTTTGTTTAATAGTTAAGTTGTAAACTTCTTCTGGGTTTTGAGCGATCGCATTACAAACACGTCCAACTCCAGGCGTGTATGCCATTGCTAAGTCAGACACGCTTTTGAGGCTAATTCTGCTGATGATGCTGATTTTACCGCCACGATGCAGATTAAAAGTGCGGTCATAAACATCCAGAACTTTAATGTCTGGTAAAGCCTTTACTGCTTGTACAATTGTTTCCGCGTGTTCGGTACTTGCGGCATCAACGGTAATATCGCGAATGGAAACAGCTCTGGTTTGCTCGATTAAATCAATCTGACCAAAATTACCACCACTAGTGGCGATCGCCTTAGTAACGCTAGCTAACATCCCAATACGGTTGGGAATCTCAAGGCGGAGTGTCAAACTAAAACTAGAGTTAGGGGTTAGGTCTGTCATTGTTGTTTTGGATGGGTGATTTTAGATTGAATTTAGCGCTAAAAATCTAAAATCTGAAGATTCAGTACTATAAACTGGTCACAATTTAGCAATTGTACTCTGATGCACCATATAATTTCATTTTCATTCGCGAGATAAATCTTTATAAGAAATTTATCTATTGCCCGTTTTCAAGTGTTTAAGCTGAACTTCCCCCGGTGCAAATGTACTAAACAGCCCTTAAATTACAATTAGTGGGGGTGCCATTACCACCACTGCCTTGTTGACCACGCTCATTTCATGAGCGTGGGAGCCTGTACTCAAAATTAATCAATTCAAAAATTTCTTTTTTCTGACTGCGTGAATGGGTGCGGGCGTGGCATTTTGAATTCAAAAAAGGTCAACGAGCAGCTCGTTTTAAACGAATAAGGTGTTCATACTCTTGCATTGGTAAAGAATTTTTTAATAGACGGCTAATCGTTGATTCAGTGACATTGTATTTTGAAGCCAAAGTTGTGGTGGTTTCGTTTGTTTCACGATACAGTTGCAGAATATTTTGTTTTTCTTGTTCAGTTAATCTTTTCACACTCCATATCCCAAAAAATACTTTTCAAACCCCCTGTCTATTATCGCTTAAAGGGGATAAGGATGATTGTGGTTTTAGCCAACATCATGCCATTCAAGCCCAGGGTGTGGTCATCCCAATACTCGAAATACGCCCCTATCTTGCTTTGCTCGATCCCTCCTTACTCGGGGCAATGGATAGCACCTCATCCTCTGAGCGCACATCCACCGCCTCCCGCTGACGGCTTCTTAACCACTCCCTGTGAGGAGCGCGATCGCGCTCGTGCTCCGGCAGGAATAGCCCCAAGCAACGCCCTCAGTTGAGTACAGTAGACCGTTTGTGCCCCCCTGGAACAGCAACAGTCCGCCCTAGCAATCATCCGGTAATTGTTGACGGCGATTTGTTTAGCTTCGCCCCTTGCGGGTGCTGCCATCCTAGTTCGCCGATTATTAGAATGCGCGATCGCGTTACTGACGCCTCGTCGACAAACGCAGCAATGAACGTACCTATCCCCAACGTTATCGTTCCTTGTTAGAACCTCATCTACGTCGCTTTTATCTAGATGAACTTGAAGACATAGCAGATGATTCTTTGGGAATAGGAATTATACGCTTAGTTATAGAGAGTCAGAACAAAGCCACAGAATTAGCTAAAACCCTAATTAACAAAGCAAAGGAGGAATTGACAGACACAAGAAGCCAAAGAAAAGTTCTAGAATTTATAGAGACAATCGTAGTCTACAAGTTTCCGAATTTAAGCCGCGAGGAAATAGAAACCATGCTGAATTTAAACTTGCTGAAAGAAACTAGAGTTTATCAAGAAGCAAAAGAAGAAGGCGAACTAGAAACTAAGTTAAAAATTTTGCCAAAGCTTGTGCAAAAGGGACTGAGTGTTCAAGATATATCAGAGTTATTAGAATTAGATGATGAAACCATTAGAAAAGCTTTAGAAGAGAAGTCTTAAATTAGGTGATTTCCTCGCGCTTGAAGCCGCGTGATTATGACTTCAACAATAGCTATACTTAAAAATTTTGTCATACAAGGATTTTAGACTTCAAGATTCTGTGCAAGCTCACATGCATGCATCTGTGCCGTCTTGTACAAGAATGCGCGATCGCACTTTGTAGAGGACAGTGGATTTTCTGATGTAGGACAGTTGAAGAGGCATGGTTGCAATGCCGTTGTCAAAGCGATCTGAGTTTTAAACTGAACTTCCCCCGGTGCAAATGTACTAAACAGCCCTTAAACCCTTACCAAATAAAGAACCTAGCCTTTATGGGCAATATATGTGTACCCATGTAAGTGATAGAACAATTTGCACAT
>NZ_JACAEU010000043.1:0-54733 GCF_013388695.1 Fischerella sp. | reverse complement strand
GGAAGTCATCTCACTTATCTTGCTCTGATGTCAAGTACGTTTTTTACACCGCTGATTATTCTTGTCTTGTTTAATTTGTCAAGCTATTTTTATACTAAATTAGATGAGCTTACCCTGAGAAATATCGCTGGAGATGCTGATGATTTAAAAGCGATACTCAGAGGTGATTATTCTTATGAGCAGGTGATGAAAATGGCAGAGGATTTGATGGTTGAAATGGAAAAATTTTATGAAGAATCAATTCTGCCTGACAGACCTGACCTAGAGCAAATTAATGAATTGTGTATAGAATTAGTGGAAATGCAAGGGTGGAGTTAATATTAATAATTAATCATTAATAATTAATAATTTATAGTTTATTAGCATTGTTTGTTGATAAGTAGGTGGACGTAATTAAATATCGTTTGTAGTGAGCGATTTATCTCTGAGCAAGGGTTTTAAGCGGCTCAAGCCCTTACTACGAACTTTTATTTAATTGAGTCTTTATACTTAAAAAATGACATGAATAATTGAATACACTTTCAAGCTTTAATAAAGTTAATTTCTATTAAAAGCTTTGTTTAATATCATCTTTCTTAATCTTCATCAAGATATGAATCAAAATATTAAGTTTGTAATAACACTTATGTCAGCTTGTACGTTAATACCGGAAGCTTCAAATCAAATTGTGTATCCTGAAAACAACTGACATTATCAAGAAATGGAGGTCTAATGACTCCCAGGATTATGCGTCAGCTTTGGTCAATAATTGAAGCCACCCAAACAAAGACGCTGTTGCAATTAGACGATGCTAGCTTAGTACAGTGGTTGGTAAAACAAACCACAACACAAGCTTTGCTAGATTGCCAAGAAACCGATTTCCTCTGTGACTACGTTAAATCCCGTCTATCCCTCATCCGCGATCTAGCTAATGAACGTCAGTATTCATGACAACAAAATTAGTCAAGAGTCAATAGTCAATAGTCAATAGTCAAATAACTCTTGACTTTGGACTTTGGACTATGGACTTCTTTGAGGCAAATAGCCTTCTATTAAACAATCTGCTCCTACCACACGCACCTCTACACGTTCTAAGGATAATGCTTCTGTCATGGTGGTAAAACCTAAGTCACCGACAGGTGTTGGAGCATGACTGCCACCAATGATTTTTGGAGCAATAAACGCTAGGACTTTTTGCACTGCTCCTTGAGCGATCGCACTAGCTGCCAAAGTCCCACCACACTCCCACAGCACGCTACAAAAACCTCGCTCGTATAAATAAGCCATCACTCGTTCTGGCGTCAGTGGTGACAA
Source organism: Fischerella sp. (assembly GCF_013388695.1). NCBI lineage: Bacteria > Bacillati > Cyanobacteriota > Cyanophyceae > Nostocales > Hapalosiphonaceae > Fischerella > Fischerella sp. Next base: position 53,440 of record NZ_JACAEU010000043.1, on the reverse strand, counting down.
TTCTATTACTTCTACCCCCCCTTGAAGCAACAGTTCCTTAAAAGCAGGGTTAGCTCCTACTTCTGTCAACACTAAAGTAGGGGCTTCTTTTGTTTGCCACAAGTTAGCTTGTTCCGGCAAGTTAAGAGTGCGACTCATCACCACCCGTAAGGGATTATGCGCTCCCTGCTGACGGCTGGTTAAACGTGGATTATCAAATCTCACCGTATTTCCACCGACAATGACAGCATCGCAAGCAGCCCGCATTTGATGGACTATGCTGCGGGCTTCTTGATTGGTTATCCAAGTACTGTGACCAGTAGTAGTAGCAATTTTGCCATCCAAAGTCATGGCGTATTTCAAAATTCCCAAGGGTCGTTTGTAGAGGATGCGATGGATAAAGCCTTCATTCAACCTCCGACAGGCTTCTTCCTCCACTCCCACCACTACTTCTATTCCAGCTGCGCGTAACCGAGCAATACCACCACCTGCTACTAGTGGATTAGGATCAACCATACCCACCACTACCTTTTTCACCCCAGCAGCAATCAATGCTTCCGAACAAGGAGGAGTGCGTCCGTGGTGATTGCAAGGTTCTAGACTGACATAAATAGTTGCCCCACGAGCATTCTCACCTGCTGCTTTGAGGGCAAAAACTTCTGCGTGCGGCTCACCTGCACGAGGATGAAAGCCTTCCCCGATAATTTCTCCATCTTTGACAACCACTGCCCCAACCAACGGATTAGGAGAAGTGCGTCCCAAAGCGCGACGGGCAAGTTCCAAACATCGCTGCATCATTACCCGATCAAAGTCGGTTCCTACCTGTTCGTGGGTGTATGAATCCGATTTAATCACTGAACTTACTATAAGTGCATTTTCCCTATTGTTATTTGGCGGGGATGCATTTGTTTGGGCAACCACTGGAGAATTATCCATAATTTTATGAAATAGAGGAACTGGGGATTAGGGAATTGTTGGTTATTTACCACTGTATGGGCGGCTTTAAAAGATAAATCGTTAATTTTAACCGAAAGATAATCAGCAAAACCCGCTCCCACTAACTACTAACCCTTAGCTTCTAATCCCTTAACTCTAGCTTTAATCCATCTTGCCAGAGGTTGCCCAAATTCCAGAAAAAAATTAAGAGTGAGGGCTATGTCTTGAGATTAAACCCAAGCTACCCTCACTCTTCACTCCTTGCCTGGGTTGTAATCCAGGCTATCCACACTCCGCGATTGGAGACTTTGAAAATTTGTTTAAGATTGCTGCTCTGCTAATTTTAGGCGCTGCCACCAACGATTTAAAGGAAAATAAACCACTGGTGCCCAGAGGCTACTAACGATCGCAGAAGCAAGAGCGACTTTCTGGTAATAAGCCCAGATGTCTGTTATATTGCGATCGCCCATCAATGTCAATTGTGAGGCAAAAATAGTTTCTGCCAGAACCGCCATTCCAAAGACAATCAGAGCGATCGAGATAAAATCTTCTTGGATAAAACGCTGTTTCTGAAGTAAAGCTGTGAGAAACCCTACTGCTCCCAAACTTAAGGCATGAGTAGGATCGGGTAATGCGATCGCATCTTGAAGTAACCCCAAAACCATACCAGCCAATGCACCTTGTAAAGGTGTACGCTTCACACTCCAAGCTACCACCCAAATTAACAACCAGTTGGGGCCAATTCCCAATAATTCCATACCAGGAAGGCGGGTAGGCAGCATCAGCAAGCATAGGATTGCAGACCCAAAAATCACAATCCAATTGATTATGAGTCGGAGGTGGGGATGCCAACGCGAAATGGGATTGATGTGAAATATGGATTTTCGCGATCGCGATTTTGGCTTATTTTGCCTGACACCCCGAAACGCAGGAATTTTCATATTCTTTATTTCTGCGACTGTTGACTTGCCGATTGCGGATTTTCCATCGGCTGGTTTTCTGGCTTGGGATACACAGTTACCCAATCCAAAGAGCGAATTGGCGGAAACAGTTCGACTTTCGCCACAGAAGCTGGAAGTTTCTTTAAATCTAAAGATTTAATTCGTCCCACTGCTAACCCAGACGGAAACTTTTGACTATAGGTTGATGTGACAACTACATCCCCAGGTTTGACATTGGGGACTTTTTCATAAAACTCTAGCACTGCCTCTGCCGAAGCATCGCCCCGTAAAACTCCTTTAGCTCCAGTACGGCTAATATTTACACCGACTTTGCTTTTTAGGTCGCTGATTAACAATACGCGGCTAGTGTTAGGAGTTACATTTTCTACCAGACCTACCAATCCACCTTCAGCTTTGACTACAAAGCCTTCCTGAATCCCCGCCTGACTACCGCGATTGAGGATCACTTGTTGCCACCAGTTATCGGCACTACGCCCCACTACCCGTGCTGGTATTGGACGAGAAGACAAAGGCTCTTTTTCAACGTAACTCAGTAACTGTTTTAGCTTTTTATTTTGGTTTTCTAATTCTACTATCTGGGTTTCTAATTCTAATACCCGAGCATCCCTCAAGCGTTCCTCTGACGTAGGGCCTGGCTGCACAATCTGAAATTGGCTGGTAATTCCCTGATAAAGCTCTAGTAACAGTGTTCCTTGAGTTTGTCTAACTACCCAAGCGCTAACAACTAATAGAGAAAGCAGCCCAATTTGTAACCCTTTATGCTCCCACCAGCGACGTAATGTAAACATATATACCTTTATCTAACCGTATAACTATCGTCAATATTGTTTTTTTAACAAAACCAATATCTAAAAATTACTTCTTTTAGCTACATATTTCGAGAACGCCCGCTGAACACTCGTTCTAGCTGCTTGAAATTTTCTAACACACGACCTGTACCCAAAACCACGCAACTGAGAGGGTCAGCAGCAACATGCGTCACAATCCCCGTTTCATGACTAATTAACGTATCGAGTCCTTTCAGCAAAGCACCACCACCGGCTAGCATAATGCCCCGATCAATAATATCTGCCGCTAGTTCTGGAGGTGTGCGCTCCAGAGTCCGCTTTACAGCTTCGATGATTACTGATAGCGGTTCCGACATACTTTCACGAATTTCTGGCCCTTTGATGGTTACAGTTCGCGGTAAACCGGAGAGTAGGTGTAAACCCCGGACTTCCATCATGGCATCATCATCATCGTGAGTCGGATAGGCAGAACCAATGCGAATCTTGATATCCTCAGCAGTACGTTCCCCGATTACCAGGTTATGAACTTTCTTCATGTACTGCATTATTGATTCCGTGAGTTCATCCCCAGCAATGCGTACTGATTCGCTTAGTACTGTACCTTGAAGACTCAGTACTGCTACTTCTGTTGTGCCGCCGCCAATATCGATGATCATATTGCCAGTTGGTTCGGCTACAGGTAATCCTGCCCCGATGGCAGCGGCCACAGGCTCATCAATTAAGTAGACTTCTCTAGCACCTGCCTGCGTGGCAGCATCCATCACAGCTCGTCTTTCTACCCCTGTTACACCACTGGGAATACCAATGACTATCCGGGGTAACACTAGTGACTTGCCCTCATTTACCCGCTGAATAAAGCTTTTGAGCATCAGCTCGGCTGTGTCGAAATCGGCGATTACACCATCGCGCAAGGGACGGAGGGCAATCACGTTTCCAGGTGTTCGACCGAGCATTTTTTTAGCATCTTCTCCCACTGCCAGTGCTACCTTTTCATTTTGGTCAATGGCAACTACTGACGGTTCTTGGAGAACTATACCTTTACCTGATACATACACGAGGGTATTTGCGGTACCGAGATCGATACCCATATCTCGCGATAAGGAAAACTTACTGAAAAGACCCACGCGTCTTGTTGCCCCCTATTTTGATATTTTTGACTACTACCCTAAGACAGAATCGTGCAGGATTCTATTACTTTTTTTGACCTGAGTCCAGTAAACTAGGTTATCTTTTTATAACTTTTCGGAATCTTTTGCCTGTCTGTGGCTTTTACTTTTTTATATTCTCTAACTACGGGAGCATATCCGTATACTTTTGTATTTATAACAGAGTAAATTTTATCATTCGCATCAGTATTTATAATTGTTAATTATTTAACACCCTATTCTACACGCAGAGAATTCGCTATGATGGGAGTCACGATTAAATGAGTACGCCTGTACTGGAAGGTAACACACATGAGTATTAATATTGTCACCCTAGTCGGTCGTGTAGGCGGCGACCCAGATATGAAATATTTCGAGGACAGTGGTAGCGTCAAGTGTAAATTAACACTGGCGGTAAGAAGGCGATCGCGCAATAGTGATGAACCTGACTGGTTTAACTTAGAACTATGGGGAAATACAGCAGAGGTGGCTGGTCGGTTTGTACGTAAAGGAAGTCTGATCGGAGTTAAAGGCTCCTTGAAATTTGACACCTGGAACGATCGCAACACAGGTGCACTCCGTTCTACACCAGTCATCAGAGTAGACCAATTAGATTTATTGGGTTCCAAACGAGATGCAGAGGCAGAGATGATGGATACTAACCCTGAAAATTTTTAATTAGTTAGTAGTTAGTAGTTAGTAGTTACTAATTGCTACTTGGTGATTGGTGATTATTATTTTTCTTTCCCATTACCTATTCCCTATTCCTTATTACCCACTAACCACTAACCACTAACCACTAACTAATAACTAATTTGCAACGTCACCGATGCTTCTACTTGCTGTTCACCGCCTTCTACAGGAGTAGCAGCATCCGCTACCTTGGCAGCCTCCGTACGAAGCATCGGACGTGGCGGTGGTGGTGGCGCATTTGCTCCATCGATTTGAATGCTAACTATCTCTTTACGCTGGAAACCCAAAGCGCTAAAAACCGCATCAGCTTGTTGCTGAGCCTCTTGAGTAGCTTCTTTGAGTGCTTGTTTTTGAGCTTGGGCGATCGCTTCATCAGTAGCGACAAAACTAATACTATTAATCTGCGTCGCACCTGCTTTCACGGCTTCATCCAATAACGTACCAGCTTTATCAGTAGCAATACGGAAACTGACGGTGTTGGTAGCAGCATAGCCTGTCAAGCGCTGCACATTATCCTTATAGCTATACACTGGATTGAGAGTAATACCAGTAGTCTGCAATTTCTCCACATTACGGCTCTTAAGCAGTGTCACTACAGCTGATGACCTGCGTGCAGCTTCTTGCTGTGCCTCTTGTGCAGTTTTAGCCTGAAGTTCTACACCCAAAACAACTTGAGCTAAAGTAGCAGGAATTGTTTCTACTCCCCGACCAGTCACTGTGAGAGTTCTGAACATCCTCTCTTTCTCTTGTGCTAGAACAGGCTGGGCAAAAGTCACACATACCAGCATGGCTAAAGATACGGTCTTCCACAAGTTCCCAGCAAATAGCTGAGAATCCAACAAGGCAGCTTTATTCATTTAACTTTCACTCCTCAAAATTAAGGGACTGGGGATTAGGGATTAGGGATTAGGGATTTAAGAATCTTTTCTACTAGCTATTAGCTCCATCTTCTAGTTCCTAGACCCTAAGCTCCTAATAACCCAATACGGTTCAGTTAAGGTTTTGATCCCCCCTAGCCCCCCTTAAAAAGGGGGGAAATTTATCTTAAAGTCCCCCTTGAAAAGGGGGATTTAGGGGGATCTCCAAAGATTGACTTCTACTCACTGAACCGTATTGCCTAATAACCAGATGTTTTCACTTTCACACGTAATAATCGCTATTCTAAGACGGTTACATTTTTAGAAACTTAAAAAACGACACTCAGACTTTGGGAGATAGTTTCATGGCGTATTGGCTGCTGAAAACTGAGCCGGAAGAGTATTCCTACTCCGATTTAGAACGGGATGGCAGTACAGTTTGGAATGGAGTAAGCAACGCTCTAGCTCTCAAGCATCTACGTATGATGACAGTAGGGGATTTGGCGTTAATTTATCACACTGGCAAGGAGCGGCAAGTTATGGGTGTAGCAGAGATAACGAGCCAACCTTACCCCGATCCAAAATTGGATAATGCCAAAAGAGTTGTTGTGGATGTAAAGGCAATACAAAGAGTGCTTCAACCCGTTACCCTAGCTCAAATCAAGCAGGACAGTAGCTTTGAAAATTTTGATTTGCTGCGTCTCCCTAGACTATCTGTAGTCCCAGTGTCAGAGTCGCATTGGCAGCAGCTCCTACAATTATCAGGTAGTAGGGGTGAAGCATTTTGTAGGTAGTCCTGGCATTTTAGCAATAAGCTATTGCTCGAATGTTACCCTGCGGGGAAGCTTGGATACACACTCGTCGATTAGTTAATAGCTTTTGACAGATGACAAAGAACAAATGACAAAGGACAAATAACAAAAGCTGAAGCTCGACAGCTTGTAAATTAGAAAGAATGATTTCCACACAGTCAATGCAGTTTTTAGGCACAATCAACTTCTCGTTACCCCTATTGGCAACGACAGGTGAAACAGCAGATAGTTCGCTGGTAGTAGCAGCAGTACTGCTGAGTTTGGTAGTTATTTACTTTGCCAGTAAACTCGGTGGAGAATTATCCAACCGCTTCGGTTTGCCGCCTGTCTTAGGTGAACTCGTAGGCGGTGTGGTTGTAGGTATATCTGTCCTACATCTGTTGGTATTTCCTGAAGGAGGGGCAGATAGTTCTAATTCTCTAATCATCTCGTTTCTCAAAACCACTGCTGGTTTAAGTCCTGATGCCGCAGACAGTGTGTTTGTGGCCCAGTCAGAGGTTATTTCTGTTTTGGCAGAATTGGGTGTAATCATCCTGCTGTTTGAAATTGGTTTGGAGTCAAACTTAAAAGACTTGATGGCAGTGGGTATTCAAGCCACAGTTGTAGCGGTAGTGGGTGTTGTTGTACCCTTTACTGCTGGCACGGCAGGTTTGATGATTTTGTTTGGAATCCCAGCAGTTCCGGCGATTTTTGCTGGGGCAGCGCTGACTGCCACCAGTATTGGTATTACTTCCAAAGTTTTGTCAGAATTGGGGCGTTTGAATTCCAAAGAGGGGCAAATTATTCTTGGTGCAGCCGTTATTGACGATGTACTGGGGATTATTGTCTTAGCAGTAGTGGCCAGTCTTGCTAAAGATGGTGCAGTCGATGTTGGCAAGGTTGTTTATTTGATTATTAGCGCCGGTACTTTTCTTTTGGGTGCGATCGCTCTAGGTAATATTTTCAACAAAACTTTTGTGGCGATCGTCGATCAACTCAAAACGCGCGGTGAACTGATCATACCAGCATTCATTTTCACTTTTGTGATGGCATATATTGCCGCTGTTATTCAGTTAGAAGCGATTTTGGGAGCTTTTGCAGCAGGTTTGGTTCTGGAGGAAACAGATAAGCGCAAAGAACTGCAAAAGCAAATCATCCCGATTGCTGATATGTTAGTGCCAATTTTTTTCGTGACTGTCGGGGCACAAACTGACTTGGGAGTTTTAAACCCAGCGATTCCTAGCAATCGCGAAGGTCTGGTTATGGCCAGCTTCCTCATCTTGGTAGCTATCCTGGGTAAAGTTGTAACTGGCTTAAGCGTATTTGGTCAACCCCAAATCAATCGTTTGGCAATTGGCGTGGGAATGATTCCTCGGGGCGAAGTCGGATTGGTATTTCTTGGTATTGGTGCCAGTACTGGCATTCTTTCCAAACCATTGGAGGCGGCAATTATCATGATGGTCATCCTCACAACCTTTTTAGCCCCTCCCTTGCTGCGGTTCGTATTTCCGCAACCACAAATGGCAGCAGGAGATTCCAATGAACTGATTTTAGATGGCTCTTCTGGGGCTCCTGTGGCAATAAAGTCATCTGGTGCGATGATGTCGACATCAAATGATAATGAGAATCTCAAAGGTAATTTCAATTCTCAGGAGGGTAAGTAAAATTTTTGTGTACAGGCGCACTGTTGAGCGTCTGTACTTCAATCATTATTTAGTTCTGACAATATTTAGGACTTTAAGATTAGCATAGGAAACTTATGTCTCCTACTGTCCGTCGCCTGTGATTGTACCTTTGAAGGAGTTTTTCTTAACTACTATTAATATTGCTGATGTAATTACTTTCTGGTCTTAAAAATAATGCAGAACTTAGAAGTGAAAAAGATTTTCACACTTTGTTATGTGATGAAATCATATGGCTGACTGTCTTGAAAATAAAGAAGAGGAGCCACTGCATTGCGGGGCTTCTCCCGGTGTCTTTTACTGTAATATTTCCTTGCATTGGTCTGTTGTGCTTTTTTGAAGTAATTAAAAAGTATGACCTGCAATTTTTGTCTTGTCAGTTAAGAAAAGCTGATTTTTTAACCAGGTGCATTGATTGCCAACAATCAAAAAACTCAAAAAATCTTTTGGCAACGCAAGTGTATGTTACTAGCATTGACTGCTATTGTTAATTTTAGTTATTTCTTTGTTGGTTTAATCTGATGCTTTGCAGACTAAATTTCCCTGGCAAAAAGGCATAGAAAAGAGTAAAGTTTATGCTAAAATTCTACGCCATCAACCGTGACTTTATCTGGACGCAAAACCATACATCTAAAAATAAAAGTGAACTGCGACACCAGCGACCAAATAAAGTAATTGACTCATCGAAGCTAAAAGTTGACGGTGACTGCCTGAGGATTGACCAACGCTTTTACATAACAGATTGACCGCTCTCATGAATGCGACTCAGGAGAAAGCACTGTGAAACTACACTGGTTAGTACCTGGTACTGTCTTGGGTATCTCCCTATTATCGTCGCCTGCACATGCAGCGAACCTACAATCTTGGCGTTTTGATGCCGATCAAAATCGGTTAGAAATCAATACTGATGGTGCTGTTCAACCGACTGCCCAACTAGTGTTCAATCCGACACGGTTAGTCATTGATTTGCCAGGTATTAAATTCGGGCGTCCCCAGCTTGTCCAGTCAGTCGGTGGTGCGATTCGTTCGCTCCGGATTGGACAGTTTGATCCACAAACTACACGCGTAGTGGTTGAACTCAGCCCAGGTTATACCCTCGATCCTCAGCAGGTGAAATTTGAAGGGGTAGCTGCTAATCGCTGGCGGGTACAATTACCAAAGCCAAAACGGGAAGAAGTTGCTGCCTCACCTACCAGAAGTACTTACAGTGTGGTGACAACAAAACCTTCTACCACATCTAGTTCAAAAGAAACGGTAGTCAAAACTGCTGAAGCTACGACTCAAATTGAAGGTTTGCGAGTCACGGGAGATGGATTTTTCATCCGTACGAATGGTGGCAATCCAGAGGTGAAGGTAAGGCGTAATAGCGATCGCACTCGAATTTTCATGGATATCTCTGGTGCGACTTTATCACCCGATTTGGAACGCGATTTATCAATTAATCGTTACGGTGTTGACAGTATCCAATTCTCTAAATTGGATGAAACACCACCCACAGTCCGCATGACTATGCGGGTGGACAAAAATGCCCCTGACTGGCGACCGACAGTAAGTAGTGCGAATGGTTTGGTACTGTTGCCTACCAATGGCAGAATAACTCAATTACGTGGGGATAACAGTTCAAGACCCTTGCTTTCTTCATCCCGTAATTCTGAAACTGATTCGCCAGCCACAATTGAATCTGTAGAATTGGCTGGCAATGGCACGCAACTAATTATCAAAGGCGATCGACCTTTATCTGGTAGTGCTGGCTGGGATAGATCCTCTACACTGTTCCGCATTACTATTCCCAACGCTCGCTTAGGTTCTGATGTTAAAGGGCCTGATTTCGATGCCAACAGTCCTATTCTCAGAGTACGCCTGCAACAGCAAGACCCCCGCACTGTCGCTATTTTTGTTCAACCCGCAGCAGGAGTACAAATTGGTCAACTCAACAAACTCAGCGGTGAGCTTTTGTCACTAGAATTGCGACAACGCTCATCTGGTAGATTTAGACCTCCGGTTGTGTTACCCGGGCCATCTGGTAGATCTAGACCTCCGATTGTTACAATCCCCCTACCACGACCAAACCCACGACCATTATCAGAAGGGCCTATTGTAGATAAACCCCAACCTTCCCCAACGCGCCGTGTTCCAAATGGGCGAGTGGTAGTCTTGATTGACCCCGGACATGGTGGCAGAGACTCAGGGGCTGTTGGTATCGGAGGAAAGTTAGAAAAGGATGTCGTATTACCTATTGGCAAAAAGATCGCAGCGATATTACAAAAGAATGGCGTACAAGTGGTATTAACCCGGAGTTCTGACTACTTCGTTACCCTTCCGGGAAGAGTAGCAATAGCAGAACGTGCCAATGCTGATATATTTGTCAGCATCCATGCTAATTCAGCGGGTACAGGTCGTCCGGATGTGAATGGTTTGGAAACGTATTATTACGATACAGGCTACAGTTTCGCTCGCATTGTCCACAGCAGCATTCTCCAAAGTGTGAATGTCAGAGATCGGGGAGTGCGAAGAGCCAGATTTTATGTTCTCCGCAAAAGTTCTATGCCCTCAATCTTAGTGGAAACTGGTTATATGAGTGGTCGGCAAGATATCGCTAAGCTACGAAGTGCATCTTACCAAAATCAAATGGCAGAAGCGATCGCTCGTGGTATCCTCCGATATCTCCAGCGAAGATAAATCAACATAATACTTTATCTTTACCGTATTTCTGCTGAAACTGCACTATTTTTTCAGCACTTATCACAGTGTTATTTGTAAAACTTTCCCTCATTTCGATACATCAATTCCCAGAAATTACGCAACATAAAAAATTCTTTATCACCGACCGTATCATTGACCAAAATTGACTACTGTTGTTAATTTTGGTTATTACTTTGTTGGTGTAATCTGCTGCTAGTAGCAGACTATTTTTTCCTGCTTATTACGACAGCGCAATTTATAAAGTCGTGCTAAAGTCTGACGCCATTAGCTATGGCTTTATCAAGCAGCACTTTATAAAGTACAAACCGATACATCGGAATAAAAGCTAAGATTTTGGGTGGTAACGATGTGAGAATTTGAGGATTAGCCAACACTTGGATAAATTAACGCTTTTCGTATGAATGTGAATCAGGAGAAAACATTGTGAAACTACAGCACTGGTTGATACCTGGTATTGTCTTAAGTACCTCCCTATTATCTTCGCCTGCACATGCAGCGAACTTGGAATCTTGGCGTTTTGATGCCAATCAAAATCGGTTAGAAATCAATACTGATGGTGCTGTTCAACCCACCGCTCAACTAATGTTCAATCCGACGCGGTTGGTCATTGATTTGCCAGGTATTAAATTCGGGCGTCCCCAGCTTGTCCAGTCAGTCGGTGGTGCGATTCGTTCAATCCGCATCGGACAGTTTAATCCACAAACCACACGTGTAGTGGTTGAACTTAATCCTGGCTATACCCTTGACCCTCAGCAAGTGAAATTTGAGGGGGTAACTGCTCAACGTTGGCAAGTACAATTACCACAACCACAACTCCAACCAGCCACCACTGCTCCTCGAAATCAACTCCAACCTGCCACTACTGCCCCTCGCAATCAACTCCAACCAGCTACCACTGTTCCTCGAAATCAACTCCAACCAGCCGCCACTGCTCCTCGCAATCAACTCCAGCCAGCTACCACTGTACCTCGAAATCAACTCCAGCCAGCCGCCACTGTTCCCCGAAATATTTATAGTGTAGTAACAACAAATACCTCTAACACTACCGCGAATACATCTAATATTGTTGCGAATAAAGGAACAACAATCAGCGCTAGCACTGGAGCAACACAAATAGAAAGTGTAAGAGTCACTGGCGATGGTTTTTTTGTTCGCACTAATGGTGCTACCCCTCAGATTCAAGTCAATCGCAGTCAAGACAAAAGCACCATCAACATTGATATCTCTGGTGCAACTTTGTCACCCAATTTAGTACAGCGAGATGTAAGTATCAATCGATATGGCGTTAATAGTATCCAATTCACCGAATTAGGTACAACACCACCCACAGTCAGGATGCTGATGCAGGTGAATAAAAACAGTCCTGATTGGCGGGCAAGCACAAGTGCTGTTGGTGGTTTAATAGTTTTACCTAATAGTAGTCCTGTCAGATTACCTAGAGATAATAGTTACCGTCCCAGTTTAGGTAGTAATCCCAGCCCAAGTCCTATTCCTTCGCCCGTCGCCACCGACGAAGTGGCAACAATTCAGGCTGTGGAACTTAGTCCTACTGGCAAGCTATTAATCATTAAAGGCGATCGCAATTTATCAGCAAGTGGCGGTTGGGATAGATCCTCTGGTTTATTCCGCATTACTGTTCCCAATGCCAAATTGGCTACACCTGTGAGAGGCCCAGTCATGGATGCCAACAGTCCTATCCTGCGGGTGCGCTTGCAACAGCAAGATCCTCGTACTGTTGTTGTCTATGTCCAACCCGCAGCGGGAGTGCAAATAGGGGTAGTTAACCAAATTGGCGACAAGTTCGTGTCTGTGGAACTACAACGCAATCGTCCTGGTGCTGTTTTACCTCCTTTACCACAACCTAACCCCCAACCATCACCAGGATCTGTGGTAGATAATCCTGATAGTGCGCCACAGCCACAGCCACCACGTCCAGCGCCCAGAGGACGAGTGGTAATAGTAGTTGACCCCGGACATGGTGGTAAAGACTCCGGTGCACCAGGAATAGGTGGATTGTTAGAAAAGGATGTTGTTCTACCTATTGGCAAGAGAATTGCTGCTGTTTTAGAGCAGAATGGCATTCAAACAGTGCTAACACGGGATTCTGATTATTTCGTAGAGTTGCAGGGAAGAGTAGAGATTGCCGAGCGTACAAATGCTACTTTATTTGTCAGCGTTCACGCAAATTCCGTTGATAAACGCCCAAATGTGAATGGCTTGGAAACTTACTATTACGACAGCGGATACCGTTTCGCACAAGTAGTTCACAATAATATTCTCCGAAATATCCCTACCCTTAAAGACCGAGGCGTACGGAAAGCCAGATTTTTCGTCCTCAGAAAAAGCTCTATGCCCTCAATCTTAGTGGAAACAGGTTATATGACCGGTCAAGAGGATAACCCCAGATTGGGAAGTCCAGAATATCAAAACCGTATGGCAGAGGCAATAGCTAATGGTATACTCGAATACCTACGACAAAGATAAAAGTGTAGTAAAAATTGCTAAATGAAGGAAGTAGTAATTAGTAGTAGTTAGTAGATAGTAGTTAGTTGTTCTAATAACCACTAACCACTAACCACCAACCCTACTAAATCCTGTATCTTAAATCAAAACTCTAAATTCAAAATTTGTCTGTGTCTATATTTGAAGGCAATCTTTGCGATTTTTCTCAAGAACCTCAACGTGCGCCAATTGGCATTTTTGATAGTGGTGTGGGTGGGTTGACGGTACTGCGACAACTCTATCGACAACTGCCTAATGAATCAATTATCTACTTTGGGGATACAGCTCGGCTTCCCTATGGCATTCGCTCACAAGCAGAAATTCTCCAGTTTGTTCGAGAAATCCTCACCTGGATGCAACAACAGCAGGTGAAAATGGTAATTATGGCTTGCAATACTAGTTCTGCCCTCGCATTAGAAATAGTACGCGAGGAATTTGAGATGCCAATTCTCGGACTGATTTTACCAGGAGCAATGGCAGCAGTGCAGCATGGAAAGCGCATAGGTGTCATTGCTACCCCAGCAACTGCTAAGAGCAATGCTTATAGACATGCTATTATCGAAGCAGATCCAGAAGCTCAAGTTTGGCAGGTAGGCTGTCCAGAATTTGTACCGCTAATTGAGCAAAATCGCATTCACGACCCCTACACTACAGAGGTGGCGCGTTCTTATTTAGAGCCTTTACTACAACAAGAAATAGACACTTTAGTCTATGGCTGTACTCATTATCCCCACCTAGCTCCTGTGTTGCGATCGCTCATCCCTGCTTCTCTAAAGCTGGTAGATCCAGCAGTTCATGTAGCGGCTGCTTGTGCAAAAGAGTTAGATCTACTGAGCTTAAAAAATACCTATCCTGCTTTACCAACTCGCTTTGTTGTGAGTGGTTGCCCACAACAGTTTGTTCAATCCTCAGCACAATGGCTGGGTTGTACCCCAATGGTTGAGGTAGTATGCTTCCCCAACACTGTTGTTTCTAGTAATTAGTTAACGATCAAGAGTCCATAGTCAATAGTTTATAAACTAATGACTATGAACTCTTGACTATTGACTCTCCACTAGCGTAAACTACTGGCTTCAGTTACATTCGGTGTAACCGATATATCCTGTGGGTGCTTTCCTGCAACAGCTGAAGAAACACTAGTAGAAGTAGTTTTGTTTCCTGTTCGCTTTGCCAGTGCTAATAGTAGATAAATTGTGAACAAATATCCAGAAGCTAAAATAAAAATCATCATAGGCATCTTCCCGTAAATCATTTTTGCTACCAGTGCCTTTATCAAGGAAATATAAATTCAATACAATTAGCAGGTATTCAGCCAGGCAAGTACTCACTTGGCGGCTTCTACATTACATGCCAAACTAACGGTAGAACTCTCGTTCTCTCCGCTCAATACACTATGTTTTGATATGATTTTTTGCAGACCACACCTATCACAGCAGTTAAATAACCAACAGGCGATTTAACTACTGCTTCAGCAGTCTACCCAGTCTGCCTTACTTGACACGTACCTCTGTTTGGCAGGATCAACACTGACGCGCAAATAGCGCTGAAGATATGTGACCACTTTGCTTCCTTAATGGAAACATGTAACTCCTAACCAAGAAGTCCGTATAACGCATCTGTAACCTATGAAATAACTTTCATAGTTTCATCTGCGACAACTAACTTTAGATTCACTATAAATAAGTATAAATACTTAACTGTATTTACCTTATCTAGAAGTGAAAATCGGAAAAATTTAAAATCCTTATATTTTAGCGTAACACAACAACCCTGATTTTTCAGGCTACTTTTCTGCTAAATTGTAAAATTTCTAAATTAATACAGTTAAGCAATTTAGGCAATTTTTCTTTATATGAGAAATAACTAATGTGTAATAAGTTATTGGTAACAAGTAAGAGATTAATTTATACCTGTTGTCAGGTTTACATAGTAGATTCTAGTAAAAAAATTAATTTTTTATTAAAAACTGCTTTTTTGCCAGATAAATTTAACGTTTACAGAAATATATTATGTATAAATTATATCGTATAATTTTAGTCCTGCTTAAAAACAGACTAGTATCTTTATATTTTTAAGTCTTGAAAATAAGGAACTTCCTAACGAAAACTTTGCGCTGATTCTGGGTTATCTTAAAATGAGTATAGGATATGTAAACTTTCGTAACCTAAGCCAGAGTCCGCCAATCCATGACCCCAGCTACCTCTCTATTTTCCCCTGTGGAAGCAGACCTGCAAATACTAGCAGAGAACCTCAAACAGCTAGTTGGGAATCACCATCCCATCTTGTATGCAGCAGCCGAACATCTATTCGGAGCTGGGGGTAAACGTATCAGACCAGCAATTGTTTTACTGATATCGCGGGCAACAATGCTCGATAAAGACATTACACCACGTCACCGCCGCCTAGCGGAAATCACAGAATTGATTCACACAGCAAGCTTGGTACACGACGATGTGATAGACGAATCAGAGATGCGACGTGGGGTACCTACAATTCACAGTTTGTTTGGTAACAAAGTTGCTGTATTAGCAGGTGATTTTTTCTTTGCTCAAGCTTCCTGGTATCTAGCCAATCTGGACAATTTGGAGGTCGTGAAACTGCTGTCAGAGGTGATTATGGATTACGCTGTTGGGGAGACACAGCAGGCAATAAATCACTTTGATACAAGTATTTCGATAGAAACTTACTTAAAAAAGAGTTATTACAAAAGTGCTTCAATCATTGCCAACAGTTCCAAAGCCGCAGGGGTAATCAGTGAAGTTTCTAAAGAAACTGCCGAACATTTTTATAATTATGGTCGCAATCTAGGTTTAGCGTTTCAGATTGTCGATGATATTTTAGACTTCACCAGTTCGACAGATACTTTGGGTAAGCCCGCAGGCTCAGATCTCAAAAGTGGTAATTTGACAGCACCAGTGTTATTTGCCTTAGAAGAAAAACCATACTTGGAAGTAATGATTGAACGAAAGTTTGCCCAAGAAGGTGATTTAGAGCAAGCAATAGCGCTGATTCATGATAGCCAAGGTATCCAAAGAGCGCGAGATTTAGCTGCTCAACATGCTAAGTTGGCTGTTGAGCAGCTTGCTGTTCTTCGACCCTCAGAATCACGCCAAGCATTAATTAAGATTGCTGATTATACTTTGAGCCGACTTTATTAGATACTAAGGACTGGGGGCTAGGGACTGGGGATTAGAAATTTTAAGATTAGGGATTAGTGGATATTTTTACACTAGCCCCTAGCCTAAGCGCTTCTAGTCCCTTACCTCAGCGCCTCTCAGGCAATATCAGGGGGCACTTGACCTTTGGGTCGATTTTGTTGCAAAACCTGTTGAACTAAACTTTGCAAGTCACTTCGCTTGATTTCAATTTCTTGCGTGTTAGTGCCATCAGTGTCAAAAAACACTATACTATCTACGGGTTCTAATGCCAGTAACTGAAACAAAATATGGGTGACAGGCATGGGGGCAGCTATTACTTGAGGGTCAAGCCCAGCACTATAAGAGGTGGAAATATCCTGTATGGTAGGAAAAGCATAAATTACCTGCTTTTCTACTGGTGGATTTCCACGATTGCTCAATGTAGTTAAGATCCAGTTCTCATCCAAGTTTTGGAGAATATAGTACTGGGGATGACCTAACTTTTGAGCGATCGCACTGAGGGCAGGGGCAATTGCTGCAACTAATTTTGGTGTAATACCATCTTTGGGTGCATTGTCAATCAGCAATTGAATTTGTGTTTCTAAATCCATAATCACCTGTAATCTGCTTCTTGGTATTGGCTATAACTGCAAATGGTTGTGCGAACAATCAAACAAGAATTGGGAATAATAAATTCAGCCAAATCCTCAGGGCAGGACTGTCCTGCGTTTAGCTTATACGCAAAACTCCTAACCCAATACCCGCAGTCATACAGGTTGTAAATATGTATGTTAGGGTCAGTTAAAACACGAGACTTATGAAATCAGCCGCAACCACAATTATTCGGGGAGAGTGTTCTATCGGCGTGGAGGCGATATTTCCATTCCTTTTCCAGGAACTTCAGCAGTCAACCAAGGCATCCGACCAGAATTGCCGCGACGTCGCAATGCGAATTTCTGCCGAGGTTTACCGGATTTGCAATGAGAGTAAACGTATTCAAGCTTCCGGTTCTATAGAAAATTCGGCAATGACCCTAGCTAAGCATCGCCAGCAACAGTGTTTGAGGTACTACCAATTAGGTTCAAATCGAGGCAGGGTCGAATTACATAGTACCTTGAGCGCAATTATTTATCGCTACATTAATCCGCCGCAAAGACAATTGAGCTATCAAGGGCGATTGACTGTCATTGAAGATTTCCTACAAAGTTTTTATCTAGAAGCTTTAAACGCTTTCCGGCGAGAAAACCAACTAGAACCATCTTATCGTCCGAAAACGCTGCTGGAATTAGCAGAGTACATGGCATTTACCGAGCGCTATGGCAAACGGCGGATTCCTCTACCAGGGCGTCAGCAACAGTTAATTATTCTTCGAGCCCAAACCTTTTCGCAACAGCAGCCCCCAGAAACTTGTGTGGACATAGAACAGGCAGCAGAAGGTAGTGGTAACGAAGCTGATGGTTCTTGGGAAGATCCAGCAGTGCAGCAATTGCGAAGCGCGATGGCGACACAAACAGAACCAGAACCCCAAGAAGACACGCTGCGTTCGGTTGTAATTGCCGAATTAATGAATTATTTAGAAGAACGGCAACAAACAGATTGCGCTGATTACTTTGCTCTGCGCCTCCAAGATTTATCAGCACAGGAAATCGAATCAATTTTGGGCTTAACCCCTCGCCAGAGGGATTACTTACAGCAGCGCTTCAAGTATCATTTAATTCGGTTCGCTTTGTTGCATCGTTGGGAACTAGTTCACGAATGGTTGGAAGCAGATTTGCAAACCAACCTGGGCTTAACTCCCCAACAATGGCAGTCATACACCGAACAGCTTGACGAAAAGCAGCGGTCTTTATTAGAACTAAAGCAGCAGGGGCAAACCGATGAAAAAATTGCTAAAACTTTAGGTCTGTCTATGGCACAACTTCAAAAACGCTGGTTTAAAATTCTTGAACAAGCTTGGGAGATTCGTAACTCCCTAGTATCCGGATCAAGTGCTGCCACTCATGAATAGTGACTCAGGATCCTTACAAAACCAGTTACTCTCTCGGTTGTTGGCAGAAGCAGCCAAACCCGGAGAGTATATACAACTCGAATGTGAGGACAATAACGGGGCAGAGAACTTTCTCCCAGATCTGACTGCGTTCACAGGTAGCGATCGGGAGTCGGGATTCAAGCCCCAAACCTTTCTATTGGGAGAAATTCCTACTGTGCAAGAACGTTTCCAAGCCGTCCTTAAGCGTCGGTTACAAGTACAAATTGAAGACCACCCACCATTATTCCCTTGGGAAACACAACTAGTGGATTATCCCGAGTACGCAGACGAGTCTGCAATGGGGCTAGTTCCTACCTGGGGGTGGGCGGCACAGCAGTCTAAGCTGAACTTGCCGATGCTCCTACCGGAGAAAATTTTCCGGCAATTGCTCGACAAATGTCAAGCACTGATAACATCCTCTTTGCCTTTAGGGCCAAAATTGGTTCAGGCTGTGGAGAGCTTTTTCCCTAACGAATCTCAGGTGTTGAACGACCTAGCAGGATGCGTATTAATGAGCCCCTACAGATCTGTAGATGCTCTAGAGGCAATGCCAAATCTGGATAGCGATTATTCAGATTTACAACCACGGCAACAAATGGCGTTGTCATTGCTGGCGGCTAAACAACTGCTAGAAAGTTTAACTCTGCCTATTTCAACTACAAATCCATTGTTAGAAAGACAATGGCTGACTAGCGTTGGCGTCCTGAACCTGAAGGTAGTTTACCAATCTCAAGGTCAGGTGGCGAAACTGCGAATTCAAGGTCACTTACCTTCAAAAGGGGTGATTAAGCTCCAAGGAAGTGATTCTCAAGCAAGGGCAGAGTCTTCAGGCCCGGGAAGCTTGAGTGTAGAACTATGCTGCACACAGATGAACGAGGCTTACACCTTGACAATTGAGTTGAAAGAAATAGACCAACAGCCGTTGTTATTTGTGATTATTCCCACAAAATGACTTAAAAGTTAGCTCTCGCTAGCACTCGAACTTGATAATAGCCCTTGTTATGAAATGAATATCATCCTGGTTTTGAAACCGAGCCAATCTTTTAAAAAGCGGTTATTAGGGCGTCTACGGACAGCTGCAGTGAGGAGGAAAATTGTGATGCGAGGGAGGTTGGTTGACCTCACTCGCATTGTGTCAGTGGCGTCTACATAATAGCTTTGCTTGTATACCTATCCGCTGCTTTCTATTTGCGATGTTTAACATTTCCAGGATGAGTTGTCTTTGGCGTCTACCTTTAGGTCATGACTGGCGGCAAAATTTGCTCCAGTCGCCTGTAAAAGAAGTGGAAGATTCAATTACCTTGCGGGTGTTAGTGCTAGCGTTGGTGGTTGTGGGCATTGTGGCGACGGATATTGCAGCTGAAACTGGCTTCAGTTTCTGGGCAGTACCGCTTTCAATAGTAGGTTCTATTTGGAGTTATTACCGTCGCCGCGATCGCAATATCTCAGTTAAATTTTGTATCGCCATAGGAATGTTAGTAGCACTGGGTGCTTTCTTAGGGCGATTGCTGGGAGAGTTGAATGATACGCGACTGGCTTTGGCGGAATTATTAATTCAACTCCAGGTGTTGCATTGCTTTGATATACCCCGTCGCAAGGATTTGGGTTATTCAATCCTGATTGGGTTGATTTTGCTGGGTGTGGCGGCTACGCTGAGTCAAACTTTAGCGTTTGCCCCACTGCTGTTATTATTTTTAGCGATCGCCCTGCCTACTTTAGTCCTAGATTACCGTTCCCGACTCGGCCTGGAGCAGGTTAAAATTCAGAATGAAAAATTTAAACAGGGGAATTCCTCTGTTGTTTTGAATTGGAAATTTTTAATTTTTAATTTTTTGATGATTGTTGGGCTGGGACTGGCGATTTTTGCCCTTTTACCCCGCCTTCCTGGCTATCAGTTGCGGATGTTTCCTGTCAGTTCTCCCATTGAAATCAAAGGCGATTTTACAGGGCGTAAAATTGTCAATCCTGGTTATGTCCGCCGAGGTGATACTCAAAATCAAGGCAATGTCAGCGGCGGTACAGGAAACAGCCAAGCCGGCAAACCAGGAAAGCTAGATAATAATTTTTATTACGGTTTTAACAGCCAGATGAACCAAAACCTGCGGGGAGAGATGACACCCAAGGTAGTAATGCGGGTGCGATCGCAAGCTTTAGGTTTCTGGCGAGTGCTGGGATTTGACCGCTACACCGGAAAGGGATGGGAGATTTCACGTAACGAGCAAGTAAAACGCATCAAGCGATCGCCTTGGTCTTATCAAATTTTTCTAGATCCTCCTGTCAGCGCTGCTCAAACCAAAGAGATTGTACAAACTTATACAGTGGTGTCGGATTTGCCCAATTTAATTCCAGCAATGGCATCTCCCAAGGAGATTTACTTTCCGACACCGATGCTAGCCGTCGATGCTGAAGACGGATTGCGATCGCCTGTGGAATTATCGGAAGGCATGACCTACACAGTTATTTCCGAAGTTCCCTACCGCGATCGGACTTTATTAGGAAAAGCTTCTACTAAATATCCACCAAGTATTAAAAATTACTATCTGCAAATTCCTCCTGAAATAGCCGAAAAAGTACGCAAACGAACCGAAGAAATCCTAGCTAACTACAATCAAGAAAGAGTCGGGAAGTCAAATAAATCACTGGACTCAACCTATGAAAAGGTTCTCTACCTAGCTCAGTATCTGAAGCAAAACTACACAATTCCAGAAAATCCCCTCGAACTGCCTTATTTGGATGAAAAGGAAGACTTGGTAGAGGCTTTCTTGTTTAAGCACAAAGGAGGCTACCCAGACCATTTCTCCACAGTGTTAACAGTCATGCTGCGTTCTATTGGCATTCCCGCACGGTTGGTGGCTGGGTTTGCACCTGGAGAGTTTAATCCGTTTACGGGAATGTACGTTGTTCGCAACACTGACGCCTATGCGATGACAGAAGTGTATTTTCCTAAATATGGCTGGTTCGCCTTTGACCCTATTCCCAATCATCCCCTCATACCCCCCTCTATAGAAGAGAATCAAACTTTTAGCACACTACAGCAGTTTTGGGATTGGGTTGCTGGCTGGTTGCCCTCTCCGGTGACAGGTTTACTTAACAATGTATTTGGGGCTATATTCGCCTGGATTAGCAAGGCTTTTTCTTGGTTTTTATCTTTATTCTTTCAAGGTTGGTTGGGTGTTTTAACAGGCTTAATCTTGGCGACAGCAATAGCTTTCTTAAGTTGGCTAGGCTGGGATAGGTGGCGAGAGTGGCGCGATCGCTTTGCTTTGAGGAAATTACCACCGATGGAAAGCCTTTATCAACAAATGCTGCAATGGACATCCCAAAAAGGTTTGGGCAAACATCCGGCACAAACACCCCTAGAGTATGGCAAAATTTCATATCAGCATCATGCGACTGCAACGGCTAAGGTAATAGATGAAATTTGTCAAGCCTATGTCAGCTGGCGTTATGGTGGTCATGCTCCTAACTTGCAAAGACTACAACAAAAATGGCGCCAGATGAAAAAGACTACCAAGAGATTAAAATTAACTTAATGTGGTTAAGAATAGGATTGTTTATTTCGCTGGTTGCTGTTCCACTTTGGTTGCACAGTCCAGTGGCTGCTCAACAGCAAGATAACAAACTTCTGCCCTTTTTTGATCGTGAAGACAACCCTGTTCCTGTTGGTTTCCCACCAGGACAGCAGCTAGACATCTCACCACCTCCACCAAAGCTAAATGCTTTTGACCAAGCAGTTTTAAATATTTGTGGTTCTATCGGTACAAGAGTTAGTCCCAATCAATTTCAGCGGCTTTTATCTTACTATCCAGATGTCCTAGACAAACTGCAAACAGTGACTGGCGGTGAACTGCGTCCGGGTAGAAAGACAAAATCAGAATTTTTGCAAGATTTAACTAATATTTGGTTTAAACGACAGGGGTTTGAACACATCTTTTGTGGCGAAATATATAACGAAAATGACATAGGCGGTTTGCATTTTTACGGTAGATACTTGCAACTGCAAAATCAAGGCATTGGCGGACGCCTTGAGAATAATCAAGCCCGGGAAGAAGTGGTTCCTGGTGTAATTTATACAATGGGTGTGGTGATTAACCAGGGGAACCGTAAAGTCACAGATGTGATTAAAGGCTACGGCTACCTTAGCAACGCCCAAGAAATGCTTTTAGATGCAACTAAAATCTTTAAACTCCAAGGAAATACTGAGGGAGCATGTATTTATAATGTACGGGATTGGGAGACAGGAAAAACTTTCTCTACTGTTTTTGTTAGGAAAGAAAAAGCGATCGTTACCTTCTATCCCGACGCTACCCCCAACGGACAACCTTGTAAAAATTAATTATGATGCTCCAAACAGAACGCTTGCTGTTGCGTGAGTTTTTGGAAGCTGACTGGCAAGCAGTTTTTGTCTATCACTGGACGCAGCGAACACAGACCGATGCTCGCAAGTTTGTGCAAATGTTTATTGCTCAGCAAAAGGAATAGCCGCGAACGAAGTTTCAATTAGCTATCAAGGTATCACGGGAGGGTGAGAACCCCTACCTTTTAAGGCTTGTCATTACCAACATCTTTTTCAGAGCTTGATTACACGCATTCTCGGCAAGTCTAGGGCTTAGGTCACATCGGTGATGGTAAAGGTCGAAGAATTATGCTACATAGTTGTTTAGCAGTAGCACCAATACCAGTTAATCCACAAATCTTGGGACTAGCAGGACAAATACCTTGGTTGCGTAGCAACGACAATCACAACGCCGGATGTAGAACCTCTGCCAGAACTATTGAGAACAGACAGTGAAGGGGAAATTTGGGCGTAAATCTGGCGGTCTGCCAACCGGGCAGACCTTATGGCGAGGTTGGTTGAGATTACAAGATATGTGTTGGGCTGCTGATTTCATTACACAGCCACTTTAGAAATGTTGGTAATGACAAGCCTTAAAAAGGGGGGTTGGAGGGATCTAATCCCAGCCACATCAACCTAAATCAAACAACAAGATTTCTGCACCAACATCAGTGCTGATTTCAAGTTTTTCTTCGCCATTCATTTGCACACCATCACCTGATCTAAGTTCTTCACCGTTCAAATTGGCTACACCTTGAGCAATTTGCAACCAACCATAACGATTTGGTTGGAGATGATAATTAACAACATTACCAGGTTCCAAAATAGATGTGTATAAATCAACATCTTGAAAAACTTTCACAGCCCCATCACGTCCATCTTTAGCAGCAATTAAACGTAATTGACCACGCCTTTCTTCAATGGGGAAAGCTTTTTGGTCATACCTGGGTTGCAGTCCTTGCTGATCGGGAAGAATCCATATTTGCAAGAAGTGGACTGGTTCTGTTTGAGAAGGATTAAATTCGCTGTGTAAAATCCCAGTTCCAGCACTCATGATTTGTGCTTCCCCTGGACGAATTATTGACCCATTACCCAAGCTGTCTTTATGCTCTAACGCACCTTCCAGCACGTAGGTGAAAATTTCCATGTCTTTATGACCGTGGGTAGCAAAACCAGCACCAGGAACAACGCGATCATCGTTAATTACACGCAAAGAACGAAATCCCATGCGGTTAGGATCGTAAAAGCTACCGAAGGAAAATGTATGGTAGCTATCAAGCCAGCCTGTTTGAGTGCGACCACGTGCGTTTCTATCGTGAATTAGATGAGTTTTAGCATTTGAAAACATACGTGAATCCTCATTGTTTATGTAGTTTTAGAAATGCCTAAATCAAGCTTCTTAGCAAAGTGCAGCAGTCTTGCAGTAGTTGTTAGCAATTTGAATCAGATGTATTGCTAACAAGTCAAACTATTGTATGTGTGAAACCAGGGTTCAATCATATTGTTAAATAGCAAAAATGTTATTTATTTTTACCCTGGTTTTTACCTATCTCAATATTAGATTATATGACTTGGAAATGAAAAGTAGATACTTAAAAGTAAGGTAATTACCAAAAAGATACTGTTCTTTTGATGCTGTTACATTAACTTACAGTCAAGGAAGTATATATAAAATAATGGTGCGTTAGGCTTGCCATAACGCACCCTACAGAATTTGTTAGTAGTTAGTTATTTGTTGCCAGTCTTTCCAACTAACAACAAACAACCAACCATCAACCACTAACTACTAACTACTAACTACTAACCACTAACTATATTACGCATTACCAATTTGCTGATATTTCAACTAAATTGTCTTAGTTATTTAACGCCAGCTTTCTCTGGAGTTTTGGTTGCTGCGGTACCATTTCCTGGCTTGAGTGCTGCTGCTTGCAAATGAGCTTCTAAGAACCAGAGTCGTTTATCAATGGTGCGAGAGACTTCGGTGTAAAGGTCTGCGGTATCAGCATCGCCTAAGTTATCAGTTGTATCGATCGCTTGTCTGATATGCTTGGCGTAAGGTGCAAAACGCTCTGCCAAAGCTGTAACGTGTTCCATACCATCCAAAATATCAGTAGGATATTCTGGCAATATAGAACTGGCTGCTGCCATGCGAACTGTACCGCAAGCATAGCCACCCAAAGCGGTAATTCTTTCCGCAAACATATCAATGAACTCTTCTAACTCATCTGCGATTTCATCAAACAATTCGTGCAGTTGGTAGAAATCGGTTCCTTTGACATTCCAGTGCGCCTGCTTTGTCTGAGTTTTTAGATCCGTTGTAGCTGCTAGAGTTTGGTTGATCAGTTCAACAATTTTGGTGCGTGCATCAGCAGGAATATCAATGCGGCTGGGATAAAGACGTGATGACAGGTCGTTTTTACTCATGGTTGTCACTCTCTTTCTCTTTTTGGCTCGACAAGACGAGTTTACAGATATTGCTTTGCTTTACGAAACTCTCTGACGATAGATGGTATTTTTCTCTTGGCGCTATAAAATAATTGCATTCTAAGCAAAATGTTAGTAAATAGTAGATAGTAGATAGTAGTTAGTAGGTAGGATTGATAGTTAGTTGTTGGTTCTTCCCACTAACCACTAACCACTAACCACTATCCATAAGCATGATGATTGTCTATGAGGTTGAATGTACCACCGAAGAGGCGATCGCGCATTACATCATTCTGCAAGAAGTCATGAGGGAAACCAAGCTCAATTTGACTGACTTCGTTCAGGCGTTGCAGATGTTCTGGTGAGAGAGTGATATCAACGCAGGCTAAATTATCTTTAATCTGCGATACCTTACGCGCACCGATGATTGGGATAATCACGCCACTTTGAGCGCGTAACCAAGCAAGTGCTACTTGTGAGGGTGAAAGTCCAATTTCTTGGGCAACTTGGGTAACAACTTCTGCGATCGCTAAAGCGCGTTCCGAAATAGTTCCTTCCCCTGTAGTTGAGAGTCGCCCTTGTTCTTGGCCATTTCCCTGACTTTGCCGGTTGTATTTACCCAGCATCAAAGACTTTTCGGCTTTCGTCTTGGGATGCTCCCCAACCCCACTCTTCACCAAAGGTCATGGTTCCCAAGCAAAGTTCAGAGACTCGCAACCCGCTTTTACCCAAGAGTTTGTATCTCATCACCGCTTTCTCATTTACTGAGGATGAGTTTAGCTAACTTCTATACTTTTGTCTTGCCTTTTCTTGCCAAAAATATCACATTCTTGCTTTACCAGCCCCTTTTAGATGAGTAACATTAAATAATAAGTATCAACTAGGTTGATTGTCACGGGGAATAAATCCCCGCGTCCGTCTCCTACCGTGCCGTCCATGCACGGTTTTTCGACGTTCCCGCGAGGTTTTTATGAACAAAACAACGCAGAACACATTCGGCTCTAGGATGACTGATGAAGATTGGTTTAACTTAGGAAAATCTGATGCTTGGGCTGGACAACCCAAAGTGCCACCAGAACAAGATTCTCAAGCTGCTAGTATGTACGAACTAGGTTACAGCGAGGGAGAAATTAAACGTCCGCCAATTGAAACTAGAGCAGCAGACGACTAGAACGTCAGTTCAGTATTCAGAAATTGTCTTTATGGGTGAGACAAGGGAGAGTTCTTGAGAGTGGGAGAGGGGGAGAAACGGAGGTGGGGAGAATATAAAACTTGACTCTTCTTCCCATCACCCCATCACCCCATCCCCCATCTTACTTATCTCTCCTTTCTCTTGCTAAATTTTGACCTGTTCTCTGTAAACTTTTGGCGTTATACCTATGAGTCTGCGAAAAACACTTGTAAAATGGCTCTGATTTTGAAAACCTACCTGCTGGCAAATTTGATTAATTGTTTCCTCACTTAGAACTAATAATTTTTTTGCTTTTTCAATTCTGCAATTCATCACGTATTGGTGAGGTGACAAACCAGTTGACTGTTTAAAAAGGCGCGAGAAATGATACATACTCATTCCCACAGCCGCAGCGATTTCAGCAAGTGTCAAATCTTGTTCGAGGTTCTCGTTAATATACTCAATCGCTTTTCGCAACTGGATGCGAGAAAGACCGTCAGAATATGTAGAAATTTTTGCCAAAGATGTAGAATAGTTCTTGAGCAAGTGAATGCAAAGGGTAGTCGCCAAAGATTCGATATAAATACGACTACCCATACCATCAGACTCTAGCTCTGATTTGAGCGCTAGCCCTATATGCTGAATTAGAGGATCGGCAGAAGCTAATTGTGGCAGAACTTCGTAATTTTGCAAATCTATTGAGTCGTAACCGACACGGGTAAACAGTTCTGCATCTAAACTCACGAGTAAAAATTTTGCTTCCAGATCCCAATGCAACTTATGATAACTATTCGCCGGAACCACGGTAATATCACCATAGTTAATGCACTCATGGTGGAGATGTCCATTTAATACTCTTTCTACTTTGACGGGGCGCTCCTCAAGGCTAATACTAATAACATGCTGCTTGGGACTATGTTCTGGAGTACTATGACCGGGCTGTTGATGATAATCTAGCCGGATACCGTCCCATTTGGCTTTGTAACTTGACATTAGGGGCGATCGCGGCAGAATTTCTGCATAAGCGTCTTCTTCAGCAAAATCAATAGTTAAGATCTTCTCTTCTGCCATTGTTATCGCCTCGGAAACAAACAATAGGGTTTGAGATATTAGCCCATACTGTATTTAAGATAAGGTTAACTTTTCACGCTCAGTGATTGCTCATAACGAACAAACAACAACTAAAGACCCTTATATTTATTTTTATTGACGTTTAGTAACCTAATAATTAGGTTTACAAATAGTAATATACACTAATTTTTGCATAGACAACCGCTATTGCCATGAATTACTATGTCATCTACGACGGAAACTGTAATCTTTGCGTTACCCTAGTGCAATTGCTAGAAACCCTAGACCAAGGAAACTTGTTTCGCTACATTCCGATGCAAGATGAGCAAACACTACAAAAATGGGGAATCACACCGCAAGATTGCCAGTTGGGTATGATTTTGATTGATGCCAACGCGCCAGATCGACGCTGGCAAGGCAGTGCAGCCGCTGAAGAAATTGGGCGATTACTACCATTGGGTAATGTTTTCGTAGATGCTTATCGTGCCTTGCCTGGAGTGAAATGGGTAGGTGATAAAGTTTATGAACAAATCCGCGATCATCGCTACAGCTTGTTTGGCAAGCGTTCTAGTACATATCACTCAGCATACTGTGCTGAGGGTGGCTGCAAACTTTAACAGCAAATCAACATGGTCATTAGTCAACAGTCAATGGTCAATAGTGAAAAGACTTTTGACTGTTGACTGTTGACTATTGACTATTGACCAACTGTTCATCTTTAGCATCAAGTTGATCGAGTATTGACCAAAGTTCTTGCAACATTAACTCTAAACCAGTACCCGTAACAGCTGAAATTAAGAATACCTGAGCATGAGAAAGATGATTGAGTCTTGTTGCTAGTGCTTCTAAATCTACGCTTTCCCTATCGACTGCATCAATCTTGTTTAGCGCTAAAACTTGGGGACGTTCTGACAAACCCCGCCCGTAAGCCTGCAATTCTTGTTGAATTGTATTGTAATCTGCGATCGCATCATCACTAGTAGCATCAATCAAATGCAGTAGGACTCGCGTGCGTTCAATGTGGCGCAAGAAATCATGCCCCAATCCTGCCCCTTGGGAAGCACCTTCTATTAGTCCAGGAATATCAGCAAAAACTGTGCCATCACCACTCGGTTTGCGTACCACACCCAAATTTGGCACAAGAGTTGTGAAAGGATAGTCAGCAATTTTCGGACGTGCTGCCGATAAAGCCGAAATCAATGTTGATTTTCCAGCATTTGGTAGCCCAATAATCCCTACTTCTGCCAACAGTTTTAACTCCAGACGCAGCTGTTTAATTTCCCCTGGCAATCCTGGCAAGGCATATTCGGGGGCGCGGTTGCGGTTACTCAAAAAATGCTGGTTGCCCAATCCACCTTTGCCACCTTTGGCGATCGTTAAAGTTTGCTCAGGTTCTACCAAATCCCCTATTAATTCCCCTGTTTGGGCATCATAGACAACTGTGCCGCAGGGAACCTCAATAATCAAATCCTTTCCATTTGCCCCAGTGCGGTTATTAGGCCCGCCGCGCCCGCCGTTTTCTGCCTTAAATCGATGGTTGTATCTGAAATCGAGCAGAGTTTGCAGGTTTTCCACCGCACGTAATAACACCGAACCGCCTTTTCCCCCATTTCCACCAGAGGGGCCGCCTGCTGGCACATACTTCTCCCGCCGGAAAGCGACAATACCATCGCCTCCCTTACCTGCTTCTACTTCAATTTCTGCTTGATCGATAAATTGCATAGACTTAGTTAGTAGTTAGTAGTTAGTAGTTAGTAGTTTAGTTGTTGTTCGTTGTTTGTTGTTTGTTGTTGGTCGTTCCAAGTAACCACTAACCACTAACCACTAACCACTAACTAAATATATTCTGAAACATCCTCACCACATTCATCTGCCAGATAGGAGAGGGCGCGGAAGCGCAAACCTACGAGTTGTTCATAAAGCGGGTTGAGTTTACATAAAGGTGGGATGTGAACAATCTTTTGCCCAAACAACTTGACATCCCGTTCAAATGGACATTGGGAGGGAATCATTTTGCACAAAAAGCGGGCAACTCTGGGATCTTCGATGTCGAGTCCATCCAGCCATTCGCGCACTGGGTGTAGTGCGTCAAGTTGAGGCTTTGTGGGTGCTATGACTAATGGAGTCTGTACCTGTTGCTGTACCTGCTCTGGCGGATGGTATTCTAGGGTATGGCGCAGAGCTTCTAGTAAATTGTCTGGCTCTCCCAAAGCTTTGCACAACTGGTGCAATAGGTAGTCTTCGCTTTTGGAATAAGTACCGTCGGCGATCGCCACCATAACAGCAGTACGTAAGAAATTTTCCGCTGCTGGTGTGCCTTTGCCTAAGACAGCTGCTAATTCCTCTGGTTCAATCACATCTAATGATTCCAAGCTTGTTCCTAGAGCCAGTTCATCCTTAGTGATACTAGCAATTAAATCTTTTTCTTGGTCATCAAAATCACCATCTGCCCAAGCAATAGTCAGTAATCCCCGCAGCCAAGCGGCAACTTGTTCACTGCTGTAGGGAGATTGAACAGCACTTGTCATAAACTCACGCCTCTAGCTTTTCCCAAGTCCATACTAGCCTGTGTTGAATTCTTGTAATGTTGCCTTTGTTAGCAAACATTTTAAGTAGCTAATGAGTGGCTACCCATCCCACGACACATGAAAAATCTCACTTATTCTGCCTCCTAGCTTCTTCTTTATTTTTCTTATGCTAAAATTACTGAGAATTTTTTTAATTAAAGTTCCAAGCAAAGGATATCATGACTAAAACTAAAGTTAACCTTGGTGTGGTTCAAGAAACACTATTAATTCCCCTCTGGGCTAGGACTGCTGAAATCAAGCAAGCCGACCCCATCATAGTAGACCCGAAATCGGCTGAGATTCTAGAAGCGATTGATTACGATTTTGATAAATTCGCTACTGCAAACAACTCTCAAATAGGCGCTTGTTTGCGAGGAATGCTCATTGACAATTGGGTACGCGCTTACCTTCAAAAACATCCTCAAGGTTCGGTTGTCGATATTGGTACAGGACTAAACACGCGCTTTGAACGAGTAGATAACGGTAAAGTACGTTGGTTTGATTTAGATTTACCAGATGTGATGGCATTGCGAAAGCAGTTTTTTGCTGAAACAGAACGGCGTCAATTTATCGCAGCTTCTTGTCTGGATACAGATTGGTTTGAGCGCGTTAAAGCTGCTGGTACACAGTCCTGCATGTTTGTGGCGGAAGGTGTGCTGATGTTTCTTAACGAACATCAAGTTAAACAGTTGTTTGCTAATCTCTTGCGAGAGTTTCCCGGTTCTTTGTTTGCTTTTGATTCGATATCACCGCTGTTAGTCAAGAATCAAAAACGACATGATGCACTCAAACATACTTCGGCAAACTTTGATTGGAGTATCTCAGATATTCGCAAATTGAAAGATTGGGACTCCCGTTATCAAATCATGGAGATTTGTACGTTTAGAGATTTACCAGCTAAATATTTAAAACGTTTTTCCTTATTAAATCGTTTGTTGTTCTCACACATTCCTCCCTTGCGAAATACCTATCGCTTAGCATTAGTTAAATTAGGTTGATTTTTAATTAATAAATTATTCAATCAAGGTCTAAATAATGTTTTATTTTGGCATCGAGCATGAAGTTGCTTTTCTGACTCCTGAAGGAAAGTTCGCAGATTTTTCCAGCATTAAATTTGCTGATTTTAATCAAATTATTGAACAGCTACCGACCTATCCCAATGACTATCCTCAATTACGCATTGGCGACGCTGGTATTAAAAAGAAAAGGTGGTATATAGAGGGATTTGAAAGATTTGCGGATTCAGAAAAAGTGATCGAATGCGTTCCTAAAGGTATAGAAATCAGAACCACAATCAACTCTGATATTCAAAGTACTATTACTGAACTTACAGAAAGTTTTTACTTGCTGCAAGAAATCGCTGCCAAATTTGGCTTTTCTCCGGCTTTGATAAGTTGTAATCCTTACCATGCAGTTTTTAAGCCTGAACCTCCATTAAATGATTATGAAATTAAAAGGAGGCGGACTTCTCCGGAAAAACAAACTGCCAATATTCCCATGTTGACCTATGGCCCAGATTTGAATATTTCTGTAGCAGGTTTACCTTATGAACGTGTAATTGAGATTGGCAAAAAGCTGACTTATTACAGTTCCTATATAGTTCCTTTTAGTTATAGTTCTCCTTTTTACCAAGGCGGTTTGTGGGAAGGACTATCAGTGAGGACATTTATTAGAACAGGTCAAAGACCAGCAGCGATGGTATTTGTAGAAAAATCAGAACAACTAATTCAGGCTGCGCCTTCATTGACAAAAATAGCACGCATTCCCGCGGAAGTGGGTCGGATTGAATTTAAAGCATTCGATAGTTGTGATGATTTTTCTATTTATGCTGCATTGCTGGCTTTATTAAAGGGTCTGGTTTTAGATAAATCACTACCTGGTAGAGCAACAGTACCAGACACAGCCAAGCACCAACTTTCCGCACAACAAGGGTTTGACAACCAAGATATTTTTGCGATCGCCTCACAAGTTTTGCAAGCTGCTGAAGTTGCTCTTGGGGAAGATCCAGATGTGAATTTGCTCGCACCGCTGAAAGTTATGCTCAACAAGCGGGAAACAAAAGCTCATCAACTCATCCGGGATTTCAATAGGGTTGGTTCGATAGAACAAGCACTAAGAAATACTTACTCAGCATTTTTATGAATTAATAATAATTATCAGAATAGTTTGTAGCTACTCAAAAATTGTTAGAGGCTGCTTACACATTTGTGTCTTTGTGGTGAAAAAGATAATTTTTGAACCACTAAGACACTAAGAATAAAAGAGTATTTCTGTTAAGATTTGGGTTTGTTAGTAAGGTTTCAATCCCTAATAGGGAATGGCACTTACTTAAGCGATCGCTACATGCGAGAGAATAGGCTAAAAAAGTCTGCCGGTCTGTACTAAACAAAGATTATGAGACTTGGAGCCGATCCAAATCATATCCTCTCATGACCAAACCTCGACACGCTAGTAATCCCCAGTTAGCTCCATAAAAACCTTAAGTAAGTGCCATTCTTACAGCAGATTGCAAGTAAATGAGGTACAAATTTTAAGAACAAAGCTATATACCAAGAGGCTTTCAAGGCTGTTCCCCGTTAAGAGTTCCCTGTTCCCTGCTGTATATGGTGCCTTACGCTATCGCTAACGCACCCTACAAATTTAAGATTTTTACAACGGAATCTGAATTATAAATTCTGTTCCTTTATCTGGTAATGAAATACATTGTAATTTTCCGCCGTGGTTCTCAGTAATAATTTGGTAGCTAATTGCCAGTCCTAGTTCATTCCCTTTAGTCTTAGGTTTTGTCGAGAAGAAAGGCGGAAATATTTGACTTGGAAATAAATCGGGTATTCCCATGCCATTATTAGAAATGCTGATTGTTACTTGTTCTTTGTCTACGTTAGTACAAATCCGAATCTGAGGATTTGTACATAATCCTTTGTCCACAGTCATTTGATCTTTGTCTTTTATTAATGATAAATGAACGGCAGGTGTTATAACGGAGGGAACCTCCGCAACGCACTGCTTCTTAATGACAAATGACTCATCTAAAGAATCAATTGCATTGACTAGCAAATTCATAAATACTTGATTGAGTTGTCCAGGATAGCATTCTATTTTAGGTAAATTACCATATTCTCTTACTATCTGGATGGCGGGACGTTTAGTCTTAGCTTTCAAGCGGTACTGTAAAATTAACAGAGTTGTTTCTATTCCTTCATGAATATCAATAGACTTTTTTTGTTCTCCGTCAGCGCGTGAAAAATTTCGCAGGGACTGCATAATTCCGCGTATGTTATCAGTCCCTAGTTTCATTGAAGAAATTAGTTTAGGCAAGTCTTCGAGAACATGCTCCAGATCCATTGTTTCCATTCTATCTTCAATATCTTGACCTGGATATGGAAAATTGTTCTGGTAAAGTTTCACCAAGTTAATTAGTTCTCCTACGTAATGCTTGGCGTAATATAAATTAGTAGAAATTAAGCCAATGGGATTATTAACTTCATGGGCAATTCCTGCAACTATCTGTCCTAATGAAGAAATTTTTTCAGATTGTACTAGTTGTAATTGAGTTTTCTTAAGTTGTTCCAAAGCTTGATAAAGTTCCACAGTTCTTTCTTCAACTCGTTTTTCTAGGAGTTGTTTTTGCTGATCTAACTCTATATTTAATCGTCTAAGTTTTAGGTGCAAGTGAACTCTAGCTAAAACTTCATCTTGTTGAAATGGTTTAGTAATATAATCAACTGCTCCTAGACTTAAACCTTTTACTTTTTCTTCTATATCTGCAAGAGCGGTTATAAAAATAATCGGAATATCTTTTGTAGATAGGTCTGCTTGTAATAAGCGGCATGTTTCAAACCCATCTAATTTTGGCATCATAATATCTAATAGTATCAAATCAGGTGGATTATTTTTAATCTGTTCAATGCCACTCATGCCATCCATCTCAACTAATACTTCATAGCCTGCACTACTTAAAGCAGAATATAGTACTTCTAAATTAGTTGGACTATCATCAATTACTAAAATAGTCTCAGTATTTTTGACTTTTTCTATTTCTTGCTCAAGATTATTTCCCATTTCGAGTGACATAAGTTACAAATAAAGTATATAAAAAATTAAAACTTGATATTTTTATGTAAAAACTGGCGAATCTTTTGAATATTAAAGCGTTTGACTAAACAATCTAATTCTGCAACAAATTTTTGATATTGATTATCCATTTTTGCAAGCTTTTCTAATTCTTGTTGGATTCCCTTGATTTGTCCTTTCTTCGCATACTCTATTAGCATTATCAATTCAGATTCTGGCGGCACAATCATTTGTATTTTAGATATTTTTTCGGGATGATTTAATTGATTGGTTTCTGTTTTTTCATAAATCCAATTTAGTTGTAAATGCTTTGATAAAGACCGATATAATTCTTTTATTTTTACTGGTTTTGCCAAGAAATCATTTGCTCCTATTGCTAAACTCTTGTTCCGATCGGTATCAAATATACTGGCTGAAGAAAGAATTACTATAGTATCTTTTAACTTGGCTGAGTCTCGCAGTTTTGATAGCATTTCTCGTCCATCCATTATAGGCATTGCTATATCAGAAATAATCAAATCTGGCTGATATTGATTAGCTTTTTCTAAACCTTCTTGTCCGTTAGTTGCTTCTATAACTGTAAACCCAATAGTTTCTAAAATATTGACAATTAATGAACGGTTTTCCCAACTGTCATCGACAATTAGTATTTGCTTTTTACTGCCAGAATAACCAATAATTTTACCAGTACTTGTAATAATACTGCTTTCTGTCCAGTAATCAGCTATCGGGCATTCTATTTCAAACTCAAAAACACTACCTTTACCTAACTCACTCTTCACAAGTATGTAACTACCCATGATTTCTACTATTTTTTGACTAATAGTTAATCCTAATCCTCTACCTTCGTTTTGACTTTTCTCATCTCCTAGCTGCTCGAAGGGTAAAAATATCTTTTTTAACTGCTGAGGACTTATGCCTATACCAGTATCTTCAATCGCAAAATGAATATAGACGTGTGATGATGATTGGTTTTTTCTGACTTTTACATGCAATGTAACGCTACCTGTGTCAGTAAATTTAATGGCATTACCAACCAAATTAATCAGAACTTGCCGCAGTCGTTTTTTATCAGCAGTGATACCAGAGGGTAAATTATCTGGAGGTTGATAATTAAATTCAATATCTTTTTGTTCGGCTTGAAGTCGACAAATTTCTACTATTCCTTGTAAAAAAGAGGGCAAATGAAAATCTGTCGGGTGGAGTTGCAGTTTATTTGCTTCTATTTTGGAGAGATCGAGAATATCATTAATGAGTGTCAATAAATGAGAGCCACACTGGTGAATAATTTCGATGCCTCGTTGTTCTCTTTTAGTAAGGTTTTGAGAGCGTTGGAGAATTTCGGCGTAACCTAAAATACCGTTTAGTGGTGTGCGAAGTTCGTGGCTCATATGTGCTAGAAA
Organism: Fischerella sp.; assembly: GCF_013388695.1. Lineage (NCBI taxonomy): Bacteria > Bacillati > Cyanobacteriota > Cyanophyceae > Nostocales > Hapalosiphonaceae > Fischerella > Fischerella sp. The sequence goes on along the minus strand of NZ_JACAEU010000043.1, from coordinate 18,187 downwards.
TTTGCTCTTGGCAGCATCAGCGGATATTTTGGTTTCTTGTTGTTCTGCTAAAAGAGTTTTGATGTGATGAATAAGTTGATTGAGGTAAGTTGCTAATTTCCCCAATTCATCGCTAGTGGTTGCGGATGCTTGCAATTCAAAGTTAGATTCTTGGACGACTTTTTGAGCAATATCAGTAACTGCTTGGATGGGACGAGCGATCGCTCGATTAGTGTAGACTGCCATCAGCCAAGCAATGCTTGTACTCAAACCCATGCTGGCAACAATAATTAGCATTCTCAAGGTTTGTGCCTGATGTAAGGCTATTTCTGCTTTCTCTTCTTGCTGTTCGGCAGTTTCAATTACAATTGCTAGCTCACCTAGAAATGTCGATGTCTTCGTATAAATCTCACTCGTAGTCAAATCTGTCAGTGATTCTTTGGCTTTCGCTACTTTCCTTGAATTTAAAGTTGATGGTTCAATCTGACGCAAAGTTATTTCTAAACTTTGGGTGAAGTTTTCCAATGTGCCGTTATATTTCCCAAGCAGCGGCTTGAGAGCTTTAATTGATGAAGTTGAAGCAGAGGAATTGACTTGTCTGAGCAATTGTTTGACTTTGGCAATGCGCTGAATCGCTGCTGATTTTGCTTGCTGAAAATTTTTCGGATTTTGAAGATACGGAGAAAACTCTGGGATTGGTTGGAAGCTCAAAGCAGTGTTTCGCAAATTATTCAACTGCTTGCGTTCTTGACGAACAACTATTCTCTGCTGGTTCGCACTGTTGTAGTGGCGATCGCCAACAATAACCCCAATAGCAGTACCCCCAACAACAATGCTAATGGCGATCGCATACCCAAAATAAATCTTATTGCCGATCCCCAGATGGCTAAATGGCCATGCAGATAAACTCAGGAAAGATAAATTTACCTTTGCCTGAACTAGTTTTAGAAATTCCATGTTTAGAGGCTGGATGAGTCATTCGATTTTGGGTTGACGATTTTAGATTTTGGATTAACCCTCCTCTAAACAGAGAGAAGAGAGTTTGAAGATATTGAATTAAGCAATCCCTAAACCGATTTATCGATAGGAGATGGACATGAACTCAAAAATTTCTCATCTAAAATCCAAAATCTAAAATTCAAAAGGGTTAAACTTCGTAGTTTATGGTTCCCAAATCAAAATTCAAAATTCACATGAGAAACCCGGTTTCTCCAAGAAACCGGGTTTAGAAGCTGCTGAATTTTATTAAGTGCAATTACTTAGGCATAACTTATTGCTGTAGCTTATTAAACAGCAATTTTAGCATCAGCTTCTAGCTTAGATAGTCTTTCTGCCAGCAGTTGCTCTAAGGTTTCCAACGCTTTAGTGAAACCTTTAATACCTTCATCCAGTTTTTCCGATGCCATGCGGTCAGCAGCGTGCATCTTGTCATAAGTAGCCTTGTCCATCGGAATTTTTTCAATTGCCATCTCTGCTGCTTTAGCTGCATCGAGTTTGCGAGGCAGTTCTCCAATTGTTGCCTGCAATTCACCCAGTAGCGCTGGAGAAATGGTCAGCAGATCGCAGCCTGCCAGTTCAGTAATTTCGCCGATATTGCGGAAACTGGCTCCCATGACTTCGGTATGATAACCGAATTTTTTGTAATAGTTGTAGATTGTTGTGACAGACACTACCCCTGGATCTTCTGCTGAGGGGTAACTATCTCGTCCAGTTTCTTTCTTGTACCAGTCGAGAATACGTCCGACGAAGGGAGAAATGAGAGTAACGCCAGCTTCTGCACAGGCTATAGCTTGATGAAGGCCAAACAGCAAGGTAAGGTTGCAGTGAATTCCTTCTTTTTCCAAAACTTCTGCCGCACGAATGCCTTCCCAGGTAGAAGCGATTTTGATCAGAATGCGTTGGCGAGAAACTCCTGCTGCTTCATACTGAGCTATCAACTCCCGTGCTTTAGCAACAGTTCCTTCTGTATCATAAGATAGACGTGCATCCACTTCTGTAGACACCCGACCGGGGATAATTTGCAAAATCTTCAATCCGAAGGACACCGCTAAGCGGTCAAATGCCAAAGAAACTACTTGAGCTTGGGATGCACCAGTTCCAAGGTCTTTGTTTGCTTGGATCAAAGTCTGATCGACAATTTCCTGATATTCTGGCATCTGTGCCGCAGCAGTAATCAAGGAGGGATTGGTAGTCGCATCTTGTGGCTTAAACTTTTCAATCGCTTTGATATCTCCTGTGTCTGCGACCACAACGGTCATTTCCCGCAATTGTTCCAGTAAATTCTTCGACATGACATACCTCTTTAAATGTTGGTTGGTCAGGACTTATATGATTGAGTTGCAGTATTCTTCATGTTTGAATCGGTGGTAATGGGTAATTTATTGGTGGAAATTAAGATGTTTTTCATTACTTATTACCAATTACACCGGAAGAATTTAGCACAAGACCTGAGTTACCCCCCAGACCTATTCTAGGCACGTTATGTTGAGATTGGTTGTGCGATCGCATGCAATTTTCTTAAATCATTTTGCATTTTTATTAATAAGTAAATATTCACTGCTTGTTGTATCCCTTGCAGTAATAGTTACTTTGGACAGATTATTCGTCTTGTAGCGCTTACTCAACTGAGTATTTAAATTACAAATTCTTTAGGTTTTTTTCAGTATTGGCACTCACAAATACGTGAGTTTCTTGAATAAGCAAAAGAGTTTATTATATAATTTAATAATTATTAATATAGATAAAATTATTATTTATCTTTGCGCTATATTCAGTTACTCACCAATCAGACACTAACACTCTCAGAGGGTGTTTATAAATTGAATAGTGTGCATGGGCGTTGTTAGGCTGCGTGTACTTACATACCTACAGGGGACGTTGCCAAGGCTCACTGTACTGCTGATATCCAACTCGCTCAAAAGTAGAAATCATTGGGATAGCGCGTTGGAGGGTTTACCTCCAACCTTACGCGCCGTAGTAACCCTGAAGCAAAGGGTTATATCGACTGCTGACCTCTGCCTGCTTACGCCCTACAGCAATCCTTCTTTTCGTGCCATAGCTACCATCAGGTCAAGCACGCGATTCGAGTAGCCCCATTCGTTGTCGTACCATGCCACAACCTTGAAAAAGTTGGAATTCAGTTCAATTCCAGCACCAGCATCAAAGATGCTAGAGCGATCATCTCCCTGAAAATCCGTAGAAACAACCTCTTCTTCCGTGTAACCTAAAATACCTTTTAGCTCTCCTTCTGCGGCGGACTTCATGGCAGCACAGATTTCTTTGTAACTGGTGGCTTTGGCAGTTTTAAAAGTTAAATCAACTACAGAGACATCTGGAGTAGGAACCCGGAAGGCCATACCAGTCAGCTTCCCTTTCAACTCTGGTAATACCAGTGCTACGGCTTTTGCTGCCCCTGTAGAGGAGGGGATGATATTCTGTGCTGCACCGCGACCGCCCCGCCAGTCTTTTTTAGAAGGGCCATCTACGGTGGGCTGGGTAGCGGTCATAGCATGGACTGTGGTCATCAACCCTTCGGTTAAGCCAAAGTTATCGTTGATGACCTTCGCGATCGGAGCCAGACAATTAGTAGTACAGCTGGCATTAGATACAATCGTGTCTTTTGCTGGATCAAATAGGTGATGATTGACACCAACTAGTAAAGTTTTTATCTTTTCTGGATCTTTAGTGGGAGCGGAAATAATTACCCGTTTTGCTCCTGCCTGGAGGTGGTTTGCCGCTCCTTCGTAATTGGTGAACAGTCCCGTAGATTCAACTACATAATCTGCACCTAATTTACCCCAAGGCAATTCTGCTGGATTCCGAATCGATACACAAGGAACAAAGTGCCCATCAATAACGATGCCATCGTCCTTTGCCTCAACGCTGCCCTTATACATCCCGTGGGTGGAGTCGTACTTTAACAAGTAAGCGAGGTTATCTGGTGGTACTAGGTCATTAATACCTACAAACTCAATGTTGGGGTTGTTGATACCAGCACGAAACACTAAACGTCCGATCCTACCAAACCCATTTATGCCAACTTTTAACTTAGCCAAGATTTTGCCTCCTGTGATGGAAATTTGAACAAAGGAAATAAGGGATCGGGGATTGGTGACATAAAAATTATGAATTATGAATTATGAATTATGAAATTTTCAGGATTCAGCATTCATTATTCATCATTCTCCCCAGCACCCAATCCCTGATATCCAGTACCCAATACCCAATCCCTCTACATCTTTACTTTCCCATCCTGACAGTCCCATCTGATGAGGGCGTATTTGCTTGGCTTGTTTTAATGTTTGTCTTGGGTTCTGAGTCTTGAGTAAAGCGTTGCCAAAAACTCAGTAGTTGGTCTCCAACTTGTTGAGGATAGAAGTAGTGAAAGAAATGATACCCTTTTGCACATTCCCATAGGGTATCTTCTGACTTGAGCAAATGCCGCCAGTCGTATAATTCTGGTGGGCTGACAACTGGATCGGTCTTACTGCCACATACGAACATAGGCATCACAACCCCTCCCTTAGGGAAATTAACCAATCGCAGCAGAGAGTGTAAGGTGGGAGATTCGTCTAAATCTCTATCGAGGGCAGCCATTAGCTTCTGAGTGGTATGGGGAGGTTGATTCCCAAATAACATACGAACGTTGTTTAGTAAAACTTGCTCGCGACTCAGGGGTAAAAGTGTTCTTTGCTGGTAATAGTGCGCGTGCCAAGTGTTGGCAGGTTGAGATCCGACAGCTAACAGTGCCAGCGATCGCACTCGCTGAGGATAGCGGCGGGCAAACATTAAGGCGATCGCACCACTCATACCGTGACCTGCCAGATTAACTGGGCGATCGTGCGATTTTAAAAAGTCATACAGCATTGTTACAGCTGTGTCTATAGAACTAGCTTCATCTTTTGTTTGATAGTATTCCCATCGGGCAATCAAAAGATGCTTGGACAAGTATTGAAGTAATGGCAGATCAAAACCCTTCAAACTTTGGCTAGCATTTAACCAGAGAACATCAAATTGATTAGACATAAATACCTATCATAGGTAAAATTGAAAGTTATGAATTCTGATTTTTAAGTGAAATTGATGTGTATTTAAATAATTGTTTTTAACTGATATGCGTACATAATCAAATCAGAATTCAGTATTCAAGTTTATTCTAAATTCTTGAATACTGAATTCTGGTTTTTTTACTCAAAACTTTAACTTTTAAGCAGACACTCTGTTGAAGTCATCTGGATAAAATCGTAAAAAAACTCTCTACAAACCAAATTCTTTCTTTAGCTGAGCAACCCAAGCTTTTACTCGTTCTGCCGTTAGTTCAGGTTGATTATCTTCATCAATCGCTAGTCCGACAAATTTATCATTTCTCAATGCTTTAGACTCGTTGAAATCATACCCAGATGTTGACCAATAGCCAACTGTTTTACCGCCAAGTTCTGAAATTTTTTCTTCCAGAATACCAATTGCATCCTGGAAGTTATCAGCATAGCCAATCTGATCACCAGTACCAAAATAGGCAACTAACTTGTTAGTAAAATCTATATTGTCGAGTTCAGGAAAAAAGCCTTCCCAATCACTCTGAAGTTCACCAATATTCCAAGTAGGACAACCGACAATCAAATATTCATACTCATCGAAATCGGTAGCATCTACTTGAGACATCTCGTGTAACATCACTACACCACTACCGAACTCATCCTGAATCATTTCAGCAACAGATTCAGTTTTGCCAGTTTGAGTACCGTAAAAAAGACCAATTTTTTTCGACATTTGACACCTTATAGATAACCTAGAAATTCGTGAAATTACACAAAAAGGCAGAGATGCTCTTTTAACATGCCGATTAGTCAGGTATTTCCTGACCATAAGGAAATTTACCCCAAAGTTTGCATAGCCATGCTATGAGATCGATTCAGATTCAGAAATTGTCTTTATGGGTGAGACACCCTTCGGAAAGTCAAAAGTCACGCATTCAAAAGTCAAAAGTAAAGATTTTAATTTTGATTTTTGACTTTTGAATTGTTTTGTCCTCCTTGTCCTTCCCTTGTTCTTCTTTGTTCTAGTGAAGGCGTTACCTCCTGAGAATTTTGGAGAAAATTTAATCAGCTTAATGAGTTTTACTCTCAATAATTGCTGGGTATATATTATCAGAGTTATTGAAAATAATTTGCATTTATAAATATAAATTTTTGTAAACAAAGACTATATTGACCTATGTGCAAGGTATTTGTAAAATAGTATTTATCACTAATGATACTTAACGTACTGCATTTTAAAAGAAAAGCTATCTTATAAATAATGCTATTTTATCTCAATAACTTGATGCTAGAGTCAAAATACAAAATTGCGATAAACCTTACTGCAACAATAAAGCTGAATCCCTCTGTTTCAACTTTGGAATGGCATGGCAAGGGATTCAAGCTTTTTCTATAAGTCCGCCAAATTTTTTTGGCAGAGAGAAAAGGAGAACTTAAGTTCCCCTTTTTTTTACTCTGACTTTTACAAAAAAATTTGTCTTTAGTACGGCCACTTCCAGTCACGAATTTCTGGCATATCCTCGCCATACTTAGCAATGTAGTGCTTGTGTTCAATCAACTTATTGTGCAGCATTTGCTTCACGTAAGCAGCTTTGTACCCCAACTTTGGTACTCGGTCGATCGCGTCATCTACTAGGTTAAAGCGGTCTAAGTCGTTCCTGACTCCCCGCATCAAACAGTATCCTCTTGCTGTAGCTGAGGAAGATAATAGGTTAAAGCTGTTTCTGCAAAAGCTAAATCTTCGTCAGCAAACTCTGATTTCAGTGCAGCAGCCTCTTCATCAGAAGCAGCATCCCACTGTTGAAATTTTTGTTTTTTATGGAGAGAAATAGCAAAGTTTAACACTTCTTCTTGGGAAGATAGGGGTAATTGAGTTAATACTTGAATTAGTTGCGTTTGAATATTTTCTGTTATTCTGTTTGTCATTGTTACTTTTCTACATTCAATAATAGAGTGTGTATTTTTATGGTAATTGCTAATTGCTGATGCCACTCTCCAAAATCTAATTATTAATTTCCAATAACCCAGGTGGTGGCGTAATTTCAATCTTGCCAGCTTCCAAATCTACCACTGGTGCGATCGCTTTCACAAACGGTATCAAAACAGTCTTTTGTTGTTTGTTGTTGGTTGTTGGTTGTTGGTTTAACTTCACTTCTAGCAAATCATTACCAGCAGAAATAACATCTACCACTGTACCCACGAGTTCGCCAGATTCCTGCATGAAAACTTGCAAACCAATTAAATCCAGGACGTGATATTCATCTTCACCCAATTGGGGGCGATCGCTTTCTGGAACCAACAACTTACAACCGCGCAATTCCTCTGCTTGATTGCGATTATCCACACCAGCCAGCTTGATTACATACAAATTCTTACCTTCAACATATCGTCCTGACAGTAATTCCACCACTTGCGGTTCCGCCTCCTCAGAACCCAATAACCAGCGCCTTCCCGGTACTTCAAACCGTTCAGGAAAGTCCGAGTCAGGATAAACTCGCACCTCACCATGTAAACCTTGAGGTGCAACAATCGTACCAATTTCTAACCAACCATCTAATTGGGGAGTGGGAGAGGGGGAGATGGGGGGCTCGGGGTCCCCACCCTGTGGGGTTGGGGGGCAATGGGGGGATGGGGAGAGGGGTTGTTTGTTTTCACCCCTGTGCCTCTGTTTCTCCTGCTCCTTTTTCTCTTTATTCTTCATCTCCTGGTCTTTGTGTCCTTTGTGTCCTTTGTGGTTCATTCTCATCGAAAATTTGGGTCTGAAACCCCGTCTTTTAAGATGGCTTTACTGATACAATTGAAACACGGTGAAATCGCTAAATGCAGGAAATTAACTCGTTTCCAGGCTCAAGCAGTAGCCGAGTGGTGTAGCGAGTATCCACGCAAATTGAGTTCTTGGGGTGAGGGGTGAGTACACCACGCCAGGTGACGCCACTTGCTACAACGGGGGGAACCCCCGCAACGCAGTGGCTCCTTTATGCCGGGAAACCCGTCCACCGCACTGGCTCCTCTGGTCAACCGTAAACTCACCCGTAAGTTCCGCAAACAAGATAAGTACGCACCTTATATTGCGCTTCATCTTGGGAGGGGGACAAAGCTCCGCGCCGTGATAGTCGGAGAATGGTTACTAAACACCCACAGCCACACGCCGATAAACTTCCTCTGCCACCTTTGCCAAACGTTGCATTCCAGTCGCAATTTCCTCATCGCTGCCAGTGAGGCTGATTCGCAGACATTCATGCTTGTGCTGCCACTCTTGTTGCAAACCGGGGAAGAAGGTGCTACCAGGCACAGCAATGACACCTACTTGCTTGAGTTGCTGGTAAAATTCCCAGTCTGTCATGGGTAAGTCTTGCAACCACAACCATGCAAAGATTGCCCCTTCACCGCGATGTAGAAACCAAGGTAAATTTTTGGGCATTGCTTCATCTAAAGCACCTTCCAAAACTGTAAATTTATCTTGGTAAAAGGGACGGATGACAGTATTAGAAATTTCAACCAGCGCACCCGAATTAATTGCACGGGCTGCGATCGCTTGTCCGTAGCGCGATGGGTGAATGCACATATTTGTCTGGAAACACTCCAGTACATGAATTACCCTTTCATCACCAATGGCAATGCCGATGCGTTCTCCTGGTAATCCAGCCTTGGATAAACTCATGCAATGGATAATGTTATTGCCAAAGGTGGGTGACATCTCAGTAAAGTTTAAACCAGGGAAAGGAGGCGCATAGGCAGAGTCAATCAAAACTGGCACATCGTAAGGTGCGGCAATAGCAGCGATTTTTTGCACTTCATCGTCGGTCAGCACGTTGCCCGTAGGATTACAGGGACGAGAGAAAATTACGCAACCCGTATTTTCTGTAATCGACAACTGGCTGAAGTCGGGGCGATATTTGAATCTATGCGCCGTAGCGTCGATATCCAGAGTTGGTTTGTAGGCAATTAGGGCTTCTGGAAACAAGCAGACACCGCCGTAACCAGTGTAATCGGGACTGAGGGGCAAAACAATTTGTTTTAACTCGCCCTTAGCAGTGTAACCACCGAAAGAATTAGCAGCGTAGAAATAAAGGCTTTGACTACCGGGAGTGAGCAGGATATTGCGATCGCTCAAATTCAACCCATAACGTTTGTTAAAATCATTGGCGATCGCTTCAACTAGTGGTGCGTAGCCTTGGCTGGAACCGTAGCGACAAACGACTTCCCCATATTCTGAACTAGCTAGCAACTCTGCCGTACAATCCCGCCATAACTGTTCTACTTCCGGTAATATCAACGGATTGCCAGCGCTCAAATTGATAAATTGCTGCCCCGCACCAGCCCGTAGCGTTTCAATAACGTCCTTCATAATCGCTCTAACACCCGTTAGTTCTGACATTTGAGCGCCGATTTTAGTTAGGGCAGGATTCATAAGCTGTAAAAAATTAAGAGTAATTTAACGGTTGATTAATTATTTTATAGTTCCGTTTTTAAATGTCTCTATCTATATTTTGCTGAAAAGTTACAAATAATTTCGTTATGTGTGCCCTGCAATAAACTCAGATCAGCTGATCGATTAAGCAAAACAGGAGAACTGAAAGTGGAAGTTAAAGCAGCAATAGCCTACGAACCAGGTAAACCATTGACTATTGAAACTGTGCAACTAGAAGGCCCCAAAGCTGGGGAAGTGATGGTTGAGATTAAAGCCAGTGGAGTTTGCCATACAGATGCTTACACTCTTTCTGGAAAAGATCCCGAAGGTTTATTTCCAGCAATTTTGGGACACGAAGGCGCTGGTGTGGTTGTAGAGGTGGGAGAAGGCGTTACCAGTGTCAAAATTGGCGATCGCGTTATACCTTTATACACTCCCGAATGCCGTCAATGTGAATATTGTTTGAGCTTCAAAACTAATCTCTGTCAAGCAATTCGTGCTACTCAAGGGCGTGGTGTCATGCCTGATGGAACGAGTCGCTTCTCTATTGGCGGCAAAAAAATTCATCACTACATGGGTACCTCTACCTTTGCTAACTATACGGTGCTGCCGGAAATTGCTGTTGCCAAAATTCGGGAAGATGCACCTTTTGATAAGGTTTGTTACATTGGCTGCGGCGTCACAACGGGTATTGGTGCAGTTATCAATACAGCGAAAGTAGAACCAGGAGCAAATGTAGTAGTTTTCGGGTTGGGTGGAATTGGTTTAAACGTGATCCAAGCAGCGCGGATGGTAGGGGCAAATATGATTGTTGGGGTAGATATAAATGCCAAAAAACGCGCCTTGGCAGAAAAATTTGGTATGACACACTTTGTCAACCCCAAGGAAGTTGAAGGTGATTTAGTTGCTTATTTAGTTGATTTAACCAAAGGTGGGGCTGACTATAGTTTTGAATGCATTGGCAATGTGAAAGTCATGCGTCAAGCATTAGAATGCTGCCACAAAGGTTGGGGTGTGAGTGTAATTATTGGTGTTGCTGGTGCAGGCGAGGAAATTAGTACTCGTCCTTTTCAACTAGTAACTGGACGTGTTTGGAAAGGTACAGCATTCGGTGGTGCGAGGGGGCGTACAGATGTGCCAAAAATCGTTGATTGGTACATGCAAGGTAAGATTAACATTGACGATTTAATCACCCATGTGATGCCAATTGAAGAGATTAATCATGCATTTGATTTAATGCACAAGGGTGAATCGATTCGCTCTGTTGTGACGTTTAATTAACGAACGACATAGACAATACAGTTCAGATAAAAATAATTGCAGGGGTACGGCATCCAAAATCTTTTAGGTAAGCAAGACAATCTTACTGATGCTGTACCCCTGTGACATATCTCATTCCAGGCTAACTGAACCGTATTGCCACATAGAAGCTTACTGCCTCATTGAATATTTGCTCTCCTTCTTTAGATAGAAGGTAAAAAGTATCTATATTCTTTACCTTAGTAAGGTCAATAAATAAAACTTTTTCGGAATAATTTAATGACTAATTAAACACAAATAGACTGTTATAGCGTTTTTTAGTCTAGTGAGGTACAGTAGCAACAATGGGTAAACCAATTTTGAATGTCATTTAAGGAGACTTGACTAAAAGCAGTTTCAATCGCTTTTGCTAAGTCTGGGTAACTTCTAGCACTGATAGAGCGTAGTATATTTTTAATTTTTGACCACCCTGAAGTTGAATCAAGAGATACTTCTGAACCAAAAAACTCTTAACGCTGGCGTTGGTAGCGTCCAATTAATTCTGCTTCTGCCAAAATATGTCCATCCATTGCTGCTTCTAGCTGATTTTTGGTAGCACCGGGTTGCAAACCCAACTTTTTATCTAAAGCATAAAGTTTGAAAAAATATCTATGGGTTCCACTAGGAGGACAGGGGCCACCATAACCAAAATTGCCAAAATCATTTTTTCCTTGGACACCGCCATCAGGTAAGTTTTTTACAGCAGCGATTTTCTCTGGTAATTGCCGAACCGTAGCTGGCAGATCGTAGAGAACCCAATGGACAAATGTTCGTCTTGGTGCATCAGGATCATCTACAATCAAGGCAAAGCTTTCAGTTCCTGATGGAGGTTCATTCCAGTTCAGGGGAGGGGAGATATCCGCGCCATCACAGGTGTATTTGGCAGGAACCAAGCCATTAGCTTCAAAGGCAATGCTTTCTAGATTCATCTTTTGCACCTCCCTTTGTGAGCGATCGCTCTTAGTCGGAGTAACTAAAGTATTGCTATTATCACTAGAACCACAACTAACTACGGATAATGCCACGAAAGCAAATAGACTGACACTATGCTGAAGAAAAATCCGCCTTCTGCTCATGGCTTGTGCGCGAAAGTATTTTGTGGCTGGTTGAGAAAATGCGAGCCTCCTAACGGAGGAGCTATGCTAACGCAATTTTCAATAATTACAGATCCAGTTATTTGCTTTCATCCATCTGTAGGTTGATGGGTGAGTTCGTGGTGACACATCTCAAAGCATCCCTCTACTTTCCTTGGTATTAACATAGCCCCTCTCCAAGTTTTGGAAAGGGGCTATGCATTCAGAGATTTTTGAGATAGTTAGTTATAGTTAGGGGATTCGGTATAGTGATTGGATTTAGCAGCGGCATTCTTTTACCGCTCTATAACTATCTACTCAATCACCGCAGCACATTCCGGAAAATTGATCAAAATATTTTGAAAATCTAGCTGAACAATAATGTCCAATAGCAGTATTTATACTCAAAAGTTGCAGGATTTAATGCAACGAGTGGGTATCTCAAGTTTTAAAGCACTGAGTCGTGCTACTGGCGTTTCCGAACGGCAAATTTTGCGATTGCGACGGTTTGGAGTAGATCAAATGCGGGTGGATGTGCTGCTAAAACTATCGCCAGCGCTACAGGTGTCATTACATGAATTAGTGGCAACTTTTTCTGCACAAGATTTGGTGAGAGATCGGGGTGCACCTACTTCAGAATTGTCACAGCAGATGACAGATTTAAGAAAAGAGTACGATCGCCTGCAATTACAACTACAACAGCAGCAGTTGAGTTTGCAACAAGAGTTTCAGCAATCGAGCTTGCAATTGCTGGAATCTTTGTTATTACAATTTCCCACAGCAGCACAAAAAGCGCGAGAAAACCCGCAACTACCCGCCCTCAACATAGTCCCATTAGTGCAGAAACCCCTAGAAAGACTTTTACAACAATGGGGAGTAGAAGCGATCGCACTTGTAGGAGCAGAATTACCCTACGATCCTCAGTTGCATCAATTGATGGATGGTAATGCACAGCCAGGAGAAATTGTCAAGGTGCGTTACACAGGTTATCGCCAAGGCGACAAATTGCTTTATCGAGCCAAGGTAAGTCCTTTGTGACATCCTCCCACCATCATCTACGAGAAGCCACCCTAACGGGCGTCTACATGGGGGGTTGGGGGGAGACCCCCTTTGGAGCGCGCTGGCTCACCACCAACAACCAACCCCATAACAGATTAACTTCCCACAGCTAAATAAAACTTTTGTATGCTGATTGTAAATAGGTCTTAATAGTTCTTTTAAAAACTTGTGCAAGAAGATTTTAGACTAATAGTCGATTTAGTTTCAGTTCTCGCTGTCGCTGCCTGTGGGGGACTGTTGGCGGCGCTTTTACGACAACCTGTTTTGCTTGGGTATTTGCTTGGCGGGATGGTGGTTGGCCCAACTGGGTTGGGACTGATCAAAGAATTAATTCAGGTAGAAACTTTGGCACAGTTCGGTGTTGCGTTTCTATTATTTGCCTTGGGTGTGGAATTTTCCTTTGCAGAACTTAAAAAAGTTCGGGGAATCGCTCTTGGTGGCGGTGGACTGCAAATCACCCTGACAATAGCAGTCACCGTTTTGGTATGTGGTTTAACCGGAGCTTGGGGAACCCTACCAGCTAAGGGCGTATTTTTGGGGGCAATTCTGTCTTTATCTTCCACAGCAGTTGTGCTTAAGTGTTTGATGGAGCGCAACGAAACAGAAACACCGCACGGACAGGTGATGCTAGGCATTTTGGTGGTGCAGGATTTAGCCCTAGGGTTGATGCTCGCAGTCTTGCCAGCTTTGCACCAACCAGGCGAAGCAATTGGTATAGCAGTGCTAACAGCCCTAGTACGGATTGGCTTATTTGCTGCGGGCGCAGTCATAGCCGGCAAGTGGCTGATACCGCCTTTGTTGCGAATGCTAGCCCGCACCGAAAGCCGAGAATTATTTTCATTAGGAGTAGTGGCGCTGTGTTTGGGCATTGCCCTCCTGACAGAGTATTTGGGGTTGTCAATTGAAATGGGGGCATTTGTCGCGGGTTTGATGATTTCGGAGGTGGAGTATGCCGACCAAACCCTGACTTATGTAGAGCCACTGCGAGATATTTTTGCCAGTTTGTTTTTTGCTTCGATCGGGATGTTAATCGACCCAGTGTTTTTGTGGAAGAACCTGGAATTAATTCTCGGATTGGTAGCGCTGGTATTTATTAGTAAATCTTTGATTATCACACCGTTAGTGAAACTGTTCCGCTATCCTCTCAAAACGGCGTTAATTGCTGGTTTGGGACTGGCTCAAATCGGAGAATTTTCCTTTGTTCTAGCCAGTGAAGGACAAAAGCTGGGGCTGGTTTCCCGACATATATATTTATTGATTTTAGGAACAACCGCAGTTACATTGATACTTACCCCCTTTGTGCTGCGCTTAGTACCGATTATCTTTGACTGGCTAGAATCGATGCCTTGGCTAAAGCCCTATTTCAGCAGTGAGGGGAAGCCATTGGAAGTAGCCGATGAACTACCCATGAAAGACCATATAGTAGTCTGTGGTTATGGGCGAGTGGGCAATAATTTGGTGAAGTTATTACAACAACACAATCTGCCTGTTGTGGTGATTGACCAATCTGAAAGTAGAATTCAGCAGTTGCGTGAGGCGGGAGTACCTTATGTTTATGGAAATTGTGTGAGTTTTCACGTTTTAGAAACTGCGATGATCGGTCAAGCCAAAGGCATGGCGATCGCACTTCCCGATCCGATGAGTATTCGTCTTTCCCTCAAACGTGCTTTAGAATTATCTCCCGATTTAGATGTTGTAGTTCGCGCCACCAGCGATAAAAATATTGAAGTTCTCTATCAACTGGGTGCGAGGGAAGTCGTGCAACCAGAGTTTGAGGCGAGTTTGGAAATGGCAACTTATATATTAAATGCTGTAGGATTGTCAAGTATTCTGGTGCAACGGGAAATGCAGCAAATCCGCAACCGTCATTATCTGGATCTGCGACCAGAACAGTCAGCATCCCAAGTTTCTCGCCATCTACGCCAAGCTACTCAAGATTTGAACAGTCGCTGGTATCCTCTACCAGATGGTTCACCCCTAATTGGCATGAGTTTGGAAGAAGCCGATATGCGCTACTTAACAGGGGTGAGTTTGATGGCTATTCGCCGCACCAGTGGTGAAGAAATAGATTATCCCGATGCTGCTACCAAGTTGGAAAAAGGCGATCGCCTGCTGGTAGTAGGTTCAGATGAAGAACTAGCTGCTTTGGATGAATTTGCACTCGGTAGGGCGGCTGTTCCTGGAGATAACAGCGCTTGTCAGTGGGTAACAGTCAGCGCTGATTGTCCGGTGCTTGGTAAAAACCTTGCAGATTTGGATATCCGCCAGCAATTTGCAGTGCAAGTACAAGCAATGCGGCGAGATGGTAAATTTATTCGCTTCCCAAATGGCAAGATGGAATTACAAGCCCAGGATCAATTGCTATTGTGCGGTAGCTTGTCGAGTCTTAATCAACTAGAACAGTTACTTGCCCCATCCACTTCGCTATCTATCCCTGTGGTGAAAGCTGCTGAAGCAGAAGGGTTGCGCGATTATTTACCTTTGGATAATTTGCGGGATTAGTCAAAAGTCAAAAAGTCCAGAGTTCAAAGTCCAAAGTCAAAATAATTAACTCTTGACTCTTGACCCTTGACTCTTGACTCTTGACTAATTTTTTGACTTTATATAAGCGATCGCTTGCTTCCAAATAGTAGTCTGCTGACTGCTTTCATCCACAAGACACATGCTGTATTGGTCTTGCCACATAACTTTTCCAGTCAATATATCGCCAGTCAGCAATTTGATCTCGATGGGTGTTGCTTGTTTAATCAGGTTTTGTAATTGGCGAGTACTGGGTAAGGAAGCGTCAAATTCAGCAATCATAGTCAATAGTTAATAGTCATTGGTCATTAGTCATTGGTCATTGATCATTAACAAATGACAAAGGACAAATGACCAATGACAAAACACAAATATAGTTCATGGATTTTAGTAATGGCAATCGAATTTACTAAGTATCACGGTTTGGGTAATGATTTCATTTTGATTGATAATCGCTCATCATCAAGTCCTGTAATTACTCCAGAACAAGCAGTGCAGTTGTGCGATCGCCACTTTGGTATCGGTGCTGATGGTGTCATTTTTGCCCTACCTGGAGAAAATGGTACTGACTACACAATGCGGATTTTTAATTCTGATGGTTCGGAACCAGAAATGTGCGGTAATGGCATCCGCTGTTTAGCCGCTTTTTTGGCTGAGTTAGAGGGCGACTCGCGCAAGCATGAATATCGCATTCATACCCTGGCTGGTGCGATCGCACCCGAACTCATGGCAAATGGTCAAGTGAAGGTGGATATGGGTAGCCCCAGGCTACTTGCTAGTGAGATTCCCACCACCCTATGTCCAGCGAATGAGAAAGTGATTAATCAACCGCTAGAGGTGGCAGGAAAATCTTGGGATGTCACCTGTGTAAGTATGGGTAATCCCCACTGCATCACCTTTGTGGAAGATGTCGCAGCAATTCCTTTAGAAAGCATTGGCCCTGTGTTTGAACATCACCCGGTTTTTCCCCAGCGGACAAATACTGAATTTATTCAAGTGGTGCGCCGAGATTCTCTGAAGATGAGAGTTTGGGAACGTGGCGCTGGTATTACTCTAGCCTGCGGTACTGGTGCTTGTGCTTCTTTGGTTGCTGGAGTATTAACGGGAAGATGCGATCGCACTGCTACGGTAGAACTGCCTGGTGGTTGTTTGCAAATTGAATGGTCGGAAATCAACCAAAGAATTTACATGACCGGGCCTGCCGAGCGAGTTTTCCAAGGAAAATATGGGGTGTAGGAATCACCACTAACGTTCACCACATTCCTATCTCAATTCTTCCACTTCCGCGTTCTTCCGGATAACTACAGCGGTCATCAATTGCATTTAATACAGGTATTGCTAGGGCTACAAGGTCTTGTGCCCCTAGGATGTTATTTGGGTGCATGAAAAACTCCATCCTCTTATGGGTGGGGCTTTTGGGCATTGGGGATTGGAAATTGGGCATTGCCCATACCCCACGCCTCACTTTTTTACGTGATTTCACGGTTGATTTGCGAGCTTCTAAAAGTATCCTTATGGCGGTTATTGACCGCATAATATCCATGATTTTTCTGAGCAAAAGAAAAAAATATTACATTTGTTTTCTAAAAACACTATATTACAGTTAATTTTAAAAGTAATAATTAAGACATAATTAAACAATGTATTAGCCTAAAAAAATAATCGTTTTAAGGCATTCATAAAATCAACAGGTATAAAATATTGCTTTTTTATGTAGAGAAGAGATTGCAGCATTTATAAAACACAGCACAAATACTGTGATAAATAACACGCGAAATTTTATCTAGGTTTTGATAGGTAAAAGCGATCGCTCGTAACGAAAAATCTTTGTATGGCGACGTTAAGGTAAGTGACATGAGATACTTCCCGCGCAGCATATAGTTGAATTCCGGATGACGGCTATCCTTGCATTGCCCGCAGTTAGACTTAAACAATTAACTCTCAAGATAGATACAAGGTTGCATCAACTAGCTGAAAACTAAATATAGCGTTCGCTATATCTTGCTCAATCCTGCATAGTCTTCCAAATCATCATGCCTAGAAAGACAAACGAACCAAGTTTGCCAGTGGGTAAAAATTCGGGCTTACTATTAACACTCAGTTGACCGCTTGACTTCGGTTTTGCCATTCTCCTGGCGCACCTCAACACGCGAACACTGGCGCTGCCCGCCTGAATTGTACTGCTCAGTGCGTGTTTGTTGCACTTGCTCGTTCTGTTGAGCAGCACAGCCGACTAAGGTAGCAACCAGCACGCAAGCAAAAAGATTCCTAAAGAATATATGCATAGACTAATGTTTATACAAATTAGATAGCCGTGATTTGGCGTTGCTGATTGAAAGTATGAAATTGTTAACATCAGATTTACAATTTCTCACTGTAAAAGCAATTCATGAATTGCTTCTACAAAATTCATACCTTAAATTCAGCAACGCCCGTGATTCTTCAGTTTCTAGACCAGTAAGCAACAAATAAAATTCAACTGGTAGCGATGCACGTGAGTCCCCCGCTATACCTTTATGTTAGCGGCGCTCGGAACACCGCTCGCCTTACTGGGTACTCTTTACTCGTGAAAACCCAATCCCCAATCCCCAGTCCCTTTTGCAGTGTTTTTTATCTTTTACTCCTCAATTAAGTTGCATTGGTCTCTAACTAACATCTACAGCTGGACTGCTTGCGTTTCCAGAAACAAACTAGGCGTTGCTGAATCAAGATATGAATTTACAATTCACGGGTATGTAGAGACGTAGCATTGCTACGTCTCTACAATGATTTGGCATCGAACTACAAAAATGTATGCACACATAATTCAT
>NZ_JACAEU010000042.1:0-32801 GCF_013388695.1 Fischerella sp. | reverse complement strand
GGAAGTCATCTCACTTATCTTGCTCTGATGTCAAGTACGTTTTTTACACCGCTGATTATTCTTGTCTTGTTTAATTTGTCAAGCTATTTTTATACTAAATTAGATGAGCTTACCCTGGTTAGCAAAAGCTTTCCATCCTTTTGCATGGTGAATACTTTTTCCTTACCAATTGCGTAGGAAGTAATACTATCGTCACTTCCTTGAACTCCTGCTATCAGCTTACCGAATGGCTGCTCTTTCATAACTTTAAAGTTTTTGATTTCAGGATAGTCTGGGTCATCGCTCAAATGTTTTGGTATACCATCGGGGTCGCTCCAAGGAGTCATTAGTATGACATCATCTTTTGCTGACCTAATTAGCCTACCTACCGCCAAATTTATCTTTCCAGAAGCATTGATTGTGACTTTATCTCCTTTTTTGACTGTAATTTGTGTATCGACCCACGGAGTCTCAAAGCCACCACCATTAGGATTCAAGATAAATGTTTTTTTGGTAGTATTATTATCTTCTTGTAAAGTGATAGTTCCAGCATTTAGTTCAAGATTGCCAACAGTAATTTTATTTGGTCGCACTACCATAAGAATTGTAAGTGCTAGTAACCAAATAAAAATGAGTATAGTTCTTCCGAATTGTAGCATTCGCCGCATTCGTTCGGGTGAGTCTACGAGATAACTAAAAAATTTAAAGCCAGCAGTTATTGGATGGTCGTTATTATTAATTGGGTCATTATTTTGTTCTGTCGAACTGTTTTCTGGTGGAACATTGTTTTTCTGTTCGTCCATAATCTTCTATATGTAGATTAATGATTCACAGACACACCCATATAACTGAACAAAGCACTAGTAAATCAAAAACAGCACACAAAAAATCGTAGCCACTATGTAAAGTTTGGCTATAGCAGCACATACTATGCTGATTTGCTCAAATATAACCTAAAAACAAGTAATAGCAAAATTTCTTAGACTATAGGAATTCTGTCTGATTTCTGAAAAAGATTTCAGACAAAACCCTGAGCAAACGGGTTTTTCAGTTTCAGTATGTTTTCAAAAATCTTTGGAGGAGTCCTATAGTAGAGATAATATTAATTCTTCCAAGCGATCGCTCCCAGTTCTGGGGGAAACTTGAATAAAACTGCTTACTGCAACTATGCCCAAGATTCCCCAGTGCGTTAGCGAAGCTCCTGCTCCCGCAGGCTCGCTTTACTTGCTGCATCAGGATTTAAGGTTTAATGTCAGTTGTGTGAACGCAGCAATTAAGCTCACAGTTGCGAGCGCTACGAATGCAACCATGATGAGCGTAGCGTTGGCTGTGTTTATAGACAGTAGGCAAAGCTAATAGTTGCAGTGGTATTCCCGTTAATTTCCACAAAAATCTCCCAAATGAATGTAAAATGTCCCATGCTTCAGATGTGCTAGGATTTTCCATGAATTCTAGCGCCTCACTCTTAAATGCCTGCCACTGTGAGGTAATACTAGGTGGGTGGCATCGGTCGTAAGCTGCCATCCCAGCGTGATAATTATGCAGCATTTCCCGAATTGACATATCCAAAACCAAGCTTGTCCTACAGCTTCAAATCTACACGGAAAGTAGAGCGATAAGCCTTCGGCATGGCTTCGCTTACCGCACTCCACTGCTCGTGCGATCGCTCTACGCGCGCGTTAAAATGCAGAACATGATTAAATCTAGAGCTATCCGTAAGTTGCCAGAGTGCGATCGCTGTCGTTTTTATTCCGGCAGTCCCTTCATAGTTTGCGCCATTCTTCCTGCTGGCCCGGTTGGTGCAGAATGTCCCCACTTTGCCCCAGACCCCAACGCCGAACCAGTAGAACTGTGGGAGCCAGAGGGGGCAACCTACTACAACGGCGAGTTAGTTTTGCAACCCCCACAACGCTGGAGCCGGGAGCAGCAATTAGAGTTACTGGACACTCACCCGATGTTTACGGGTAAATGCCCATCTTGCGGCTACATCTTCGAGCGGGACTACTCAGCTAGGGTTCACTACGACTGCCCCGAATGTGGCTGGATGGATGATTCGGTGTAGGGCGATCGCTTTTATTCCCCAACAATAATTTCAAACAAATGTCCCTCATAAATGAATCATACGCCAGACTTGATGAGATGATTAGAACAGGCAAACTCAAAGCAGAGTATAAATCTATACTATTATCAATAGCTGAGCTTGGAGACAAAGCTTGTGCTAATGGGCTTATTCACGGTCTGGGATGGGGTGAAGATGCCAACCATATTGTTATTGATGAGTACGAAATCCTTGATAAAAATGGCAATTTTTTGTATCTAACGTTGTCAGAAACACGTGACTACCTTCAGAATTTAATTGCAGATTCAGGATAAAAGCGAGGGAGTTGCACCACTGCTCGGCTAGTCCTTTCCACTTGCCCCGCTTGAGGTGTGGTTAAGCCGAGCCAGAGTTTGATAAAGTTGGGCGATGATAGGTGCGATCGCAGTCCTACTTTAATTTTCATCCTTTAGCTCGGCTAAAACCTTGTCTAGCCTATCGTTTTGGCTGTCTGCTTGGTTAAATTGCTATTTTAATTGTCTCATCGTCTACCACTACGACGATTTTTATTCTTGGCTTTGGGTTTGTTTCTAGAATGTCCTTTGACAGTTATCGTTCTTTTGTGGGAACGAACATTGATGGTTTTTTTCTGTTCTTTATTCTTAGTTATAAACCAAATTATTCCAGCAATAATTAAAAGTACTATAAGTGGGATAAGGTTAGGTGGTTTCATTTTTTACTTTAGGTAGATGAACCCTTATTCAACTTCAACGAACTCAATTTACTTTACCTTTACCAAACATTGATTTAGGAACAAACTACTCGAAAGCCGAGGTAATTTGCTCGTTCATCAATTCGAGCCTTTTTGCGAGATGCTGAACGGCAATTTCCTGGAGGATCAGCCCAAGAACCTCCTCTAATTACACGAAGTTGGCTATCTCTATCGTTGAGCCATGCCGTACCATCATTGGGCGCTCTCTTGTAGCTATCATGCCAGCTATCCATGCACCATTCCCAAACTAACCCGTGCATATCATATAGCCCGAAGGCATTTGCAAACTTGAACTTATCAACAGGAGTAGTCTGATTATGAAAAACTCCTTTTGAAGATTGAGGATCTTCACAAACTTTATAGTTCGCCAACTCAGGAGTAATAATGTCTCCAAAGTGGAATAAAGTTGTAGTCCCAGCACGAGCTGCATATTCCCATTGGGCTTCACTGGGTAATCGGTAGTACCGACCTGTCTTTTGGGAAAGGCGATCGCAGAATTCAACAGCATCGTCCCAACAAACTTGTTCTACAGGATAGCTGTCTTCCTTGAATTTAGAACAATCAACTACTAAGGGGCGATTGATCTGTGGTAAGCAAGCTACAGCTTTCCATTGTTTTTGAGTAATGGGGTATTTCCCTATAAAGAAGGAATTAACAGATACCAGATGTTGAGGAAATTCCGAGCTACTTGCATTTTTTTCTTCAGGCGATCCCATTAAAAAATTTCCATTCCTGATAGCAATCATCTCCAATTCCACTCCACCACCCAAATCTTCGACAAAATAGCTAGTCTCCTTGCGGCGAGAGTTGATGATTGGTTTTTTTGCGAATCCAAATAGTCCAGAGGGCTTAAGTTCTACTTCTGCATATTCAAACCGAAACTTTCGCAGACTCGGTTTGGGCTTAAGTAGCGCTGTGACTTCTTTGTTTGGTTCTGCATTTAAATCATATCGTTTGTTTTGTAAGGTGTTTTTAGTTTCAATAACTTCTACTGCTTTTTACTGTACGCTTTTAGGCTCAGAAGTTGTAGGTATAAACAATATAGATTGCAATCTAGAGTTTTTTTTAAAGACTGGTATCTGCCCTTGTGAAAGGTCTTCCATTTGAATAGCAACCATACCTTCATCAAAGGCTCTTTGAAACACATCTTGATTGCCTGAAATTTTGTAACCTAGCCCATCATAAAACCCTTGAGCAAATGCGATCGCTGCTCTATCTTGGATTGGGTTATTCATGCCAATCGCATAGTTAATGTATTGGCTAATTGCTACAGCAGGTTTTTCTGAATAACAAGCGTTAAGCAGCACGCATTTAACATAATCGGCGTGCAACCTAAATAGTGATGCTAACGCTTCTGGTGAGACAGGTTTATTATTTCCGCCATCATCTTCTAATAACAAGCTGCCATCCTCCATGCCGTGTCCACAAAAATGAACAATTTGGGGTCGTTCTTCCGCGATCGCTCGACGAATATCTTGAGAACGTACAGCAGTAATTATGCGAATTTCAAATAAATCCCGATTGGTGGCTCGTCGTATAGCCTCTTCAATTTCTCGAATTTCTTTGTCTAAGCGTAGCCCGTAAGGAATTGCTGCCAAAATCAATATTTTTTGCTGCTGCACCAATCCTTCTCGCTCGTACCGTTGCTCTTGTGATGGCATATTAAGTACTTATAAAAGCAAGATTTTTTACTTAACTCGTATTACATGTATCAAAACTGTCTTATTGAAATTGGCAGTAACTGCTTATGTCTTAGATTCTCGCATCGGAGGAAGCTTCGTTAGCTTTTAACCATTGCTCGATTAATTCTGCCACCACTTGGCTCATCTTCAGCCCTCGCAAAGCGCAAGCGGCATGAAACCTTTTTTTGAGGTCGTCTGCAATATTAATGTGCATAGTTTTTACAGATGATGATTATATATATAGTATTTATACAATTCTACAAATGTACAAAATGCGATTCCAGATAAATGGGATTTTGTCCACTTTTATTGACAAGTTAAAACATTGCCACAGCGCGATCGCTCTTGCTGATAACAGAGGATAATCGATAGCGATCGCCTATCATCAAACTATCCGTGACAGACACCCCAATTGTTGACAAACTAAAAGCAGCAGCTGACGGTTTACTCATGATGAGTGAGTCTGAGTATCCCCTAGAAGCATTCCTTTGGGAAACCAAAGCACCTGCCACACCAGAAAAAGTCCTACAACAAACTAACCACTCCCCAGACACACCCGTCAAAGTTGTGGGGGTTGATGATTTTTTTAGTGTGGCGACAACACCTGAAGATTGGCATGGGGAAGAAGAGAAAGAAACTGTCGCCAAGTTCCAAGCCCTGGTGCAAACAATCAAAGCCAACCTAAACAACCCCCAGGTATATCGCGTGGGAGAAATTGAAATTGACGCTTACATTGTTGGTGAAACTCCAGAAGGAAATTTAGCAGGAATTGCGACTAAGGTTATCGAAACCTAAAAATAATTAGCTCTCACACCCAATGCCATCTTTATCTTTGCCATCAAAATTATGTGGGTCGCTTGGCAGGACTTTAAAGCTTCTTTCGGAAATGTCTTTGCAATTTAAATCTGGTGGCGGCGGTGGAATGCACACATCTGGATATGCCGGATCACAATTATTCTGAGACTGTGATTGATTTGGTTCTACTACCTCAGTCTGTTTGGATGTCTTAGGCTTAGTCTCATTTGGCACAAAAGTATTAATAGATGTGGTTGTCACTCTTGGGCGTGGTGGACTAACTACCACATCATCAACTTTTGACTCAATACTTGCTTGAATGTTTGGAGAAACATTAGAAATAAAATCGTAACCTGTGAGTTTTTCTAATTCATCAACGCTGACTTTATAAGTACTCCAATTATTATCTAATTGCTGCTCGTTAGGGATATTCACCGCAATGACACGAGTATTAGCAGTAATATCTTTAAGTCCAGCACCAGGGCGGTCTAAAACCACAATCACCTTCCAAGTTGACGCGGGAATCGTGACTTTACCTTTGAGTGGTTGACCTTGACTGCCTAATGGCCCTGCAATTATATAAAGTTCCTTGCCTTGATTTACCAGTTCCCTAGAATAACTTTCCAAACTCTCCCAAGTGTTGCGGTTATTGTCTGGGGTCTGCGGCATCATGTTTGTCATGAGGAAAGTGGCGATGTTATCCTCAACTGTTTTGGTACGGTCAGCTGATGGTGCAACGTGACCTTTGTCATAACCTGAACCAAAGTATACAGGCTGTAGGTGCGATCGCGAGGTAAATTCCGGAGCGCCATTGCACTGCACTGCGATCGCTTGTTGTCTTGAAAAACAGGGCGAGAGTCCTTACGGACACGCTGCGCGATCGCTCACCACACCCAGCTGTACAATTTCTACACTTGGTACAGAAGCGAGTGTAGAGATGACCCGAACTGAACGCGAATCAATCAACTTCAAACTGCCCAAACCCTTAGCCACAGCCCTACGCAAAGCAGCCAGGGAACGCAAGACCACTGCCACAGATTTAGTGATTCAAGGGCTACATCACATTTTAGGCGATGTACCAGGTACAGAAGTGAGTGTAGAAATTCGCTTATATCAATTAGAAGAAGAATTTTTTCGTTTCCAAGAAAGTATTGGTTCAAGCAACAATGCCCACCAAGAAACCAGGTTAACTCGCGTTGAATCAAAACTCGAAGAATTATCTAACAAACTCGCACGATTTGAAGGGGCATTAATGCAAATGCAAAATAGCATTAACGCTAGATCGCGTTCCAAATCAAGCGGATACCCCTATCAGTACAACTCAGCCCCGCCCCAACTCCTACCTATTGACGAGGATAAGTTGGCTCTTAGACTCAATACCAACGCCTCGACGCTCACTGAAAAACGCGCAACTCTATCGCAGAAAGATTTTGAAATGTGGTGTAAAGACCGCGACCCCAGCAAGCGCGAGTGGCGGTTCAATGAAAAAGATGGGCTGTATCACCCAGTTAAGTGAGTTTACACCATTGTTATTAGGTTTGCAGAATAATAATAAAAAATCTTCAGTTCTAATTCTTCTAATAGGCAGTGCTTTTGTTTTCTTAACAAATAATCATAGATTGTATCAAAGTTGTTCGTGAAAGTTTGCTGACAGTTTCAGTAGCGATAGCATTGACTGCCTTGGCTTATTTTAGCGTGTTTATAAGCTTTGGATAAGTACTTACAATATACTGCATACCTTTGTTTACAATGCTTAACTATTTATGCTTTTCTAAACCAACATTTTTTGGAAACACAATCAGTTTATAACTGTTTTAAAATAAAAATGAATAGCAGTAAACTCATTAGCGGTAGGGTCAAGCAAATTAACTTTGTAAAGTTTATGAACTTGGTCTATTAGAGAAACGTTAGTCCTTTTGTAATCATCATTAACAAAGGTGGCTTCTACTGCATCTATCCAAAAAGAGTGCGTTTAAAATCTGTTACTAATGCAAATTAAGTGAAATCAATTTTTTAAGTAAATAAAGCTTGTAACTTGGAAATTATTTATGAAAAAAATAATTTCTGCTCTTTTATCTTTAGGGTTTTTGCTTATTGCTGCTCCTGGTATAGCTCAAGTTAAAAGACAGTGGGTTTATATGGGTAGCACTCATGATGGTAATTACTACGTGGATGTAAATAGTATTAAAGGTGAAGGAAATTATAGAACTGTTTGGTATAAGAGAGAGGTAAGTGAATCTAGTTATTCCATATTATATGGATCTTCTTCTCCAGGCAGAACCTATGTCAAACAAGTGACTAATTTTTACATAGACTGTGACAGCAGAAGAATAGGGGTATTGCAGGGAGTAACTTATTATTCTTCAGGAGAAATTCAAAACAGATATGAATCTCCTTTGGGTTCTTATCCTGAGAAGATGGGTTCTGTTTATCCTGAATCTATAGGGGAAAGTGTACTAGAGTATGTCTGCTCTTTAAGAAAGAATACTCAAACTAAACCCCCTGTTAAACAAAGTACTAACTTTAACCAACAAGATTTACCAAAATTAGAACTTAACTCTACAGGTAATGCAGTGGAGTTGTTGCAGCAGAAGCTTAAAAAATTTGGTTTCTTTAAACAAGAGGTTACAGGGTTCTTTGGCCCTATTACCAAAGATGCTGTCTTAAAATTTCAAACTAGCAGAGGTATACCTACAGATGGGGTTGTGGGACAACAGACTTGGAGAGAGTTACTTAAGTAATTTGTAAAAAAGCGTGTATGGCTATTTCCTTCTCCTCTCTCCAGGAATACTCAACGCCTGAACAGCACGGCGTAAGGAGTGTTAAGCGCGTCGGTTGCAACTAACTACTAACTACTAATGACGACTAATTAAAAGTCCCCACTTTTGCGGTTTAATGAAGAAGCATTCAACATAAGAATCACCAATGTTGAATCGAAGGCAGAGGGCAGAAGGGAAGGAGGAAGAAAAATAAGGCACAGAAGCCACGGGTGGCCGTTTCGTCTACTTGGGCGGACTTTACACAGTGGCTTAAAAGCTTAGGTTTTTATTTTGTTGATTGTAGCAACCATAATTTTTTGCATTTCTTCAACATCATTCAGTATGGAAATAAACAAATTACTTTCAGCTAATTTAACTTGTTGTGCAATTATCAATTGCGTATCTAATTCACGCAAAGAACCCAAAGATATATGCAAAAACTGAAGATATTCAGATTTGGTTCTACGTCCGTAACCCTCTGCAATATTAGACGCAACCGAAACCGCAGAACGTCTGATTTGATTAGTTAAACCGTATAATTCCGATGGTGGAAAGTGTTGTGTTAATTCGTAACATTTAACAGCAAGCTCAACACTTCTTTTCCAAATAAACTGCTCTCTGTAGCTCATAAGTTTGAAGTAAAAAGTTTGAAGTATTTAAATATTATTATCCTATGTTTTATACCTTTAATCTTCCTTCTGCCCTCTGCCCTCTGCCTTCTGCCTTCTGATGTTGAATACTCCAACGACCCTCAGCAACACCGAACTCGTTGACCTGTGGCTGCACGGCAAAAGCGCCAACACTGTTGACGGGTATCGTCGCTATGCCCAGAGGTTCTTTCGCCACATTGGCAACAAGCCTTTAAGTGAATGTACGCTCATGGACATTCAAATGTGGTCAATTACGCTTGGGGGTAGTAATAACTCTAAGCGGGTAGCCGTGGGAGCCATCAAAAGCTTGTTTTCGTTTGCTAAACAGTTAGGTGTCATCTCATCCAATTTGGGAATACTGGTTAAGTCCCCAACAGCAAAAAACAGATTGGCAGAGCGAATTTTAACTGAAGACGAAGTACAGCTAGTAATTAATAACACCACCAACGGACGCGATCGCGCTATCATCCGTTTACTCTATTTTGCGGGGTTGCGAGTGTCGGAATTATGTGCCTTAAAGTGGCGTGACCTCAAAGCCAGGGGTGACGGCGGACAAATCACAGTGTTTGGTAAGGGTGAAAAAACTAGAACTGTGCTAGTGGGTGCGGGTATTTGGCGCGAGATACAAGAGTTAAAAGGTTACGCTAGTAAAGATGACCCGGTGTTTGTGTCAGCTAAAGGTGGTCATCTGTGCCGGAGTATGGTTTTTCATATTGTGAAGAATGCTGCCAAAAGGGCAGGGTTAGAAGGTAATGTTTCACCCCACTGGTTAAGACACAGCCACGCCAGCCATAGTTTAGATAGAGGTGCGCCGATTCACCTACTGCAAAAAACTTTGGGTCATAGTTCGGTGGCGATTACCGAGATGTATTTACACGCCAGACCAACTGATAGTAGTGGGTTGTATTTGCCGGATGAGGATGAGTGATGGGTTGGGGGTAGGGAGTGCGATCGCGTCCGAACAAAACAGAATGAGCCGCGAGTGAACTGGCGATTGCCCTGGGCATTACCACTCCTCTTGCACATGAAGTTCCCAGCCATGATTTGCGATCCCCCGAAGGGGGCAGCGCTTCGCTATAGCTCAAGAGGAGAGAAACAGGGGAAAGGGCGCTATGCAAGGACTAATCATCAATCGCACCCGCTTCCTTCTGGGCTTGTACCAATTCCTCAAAAGTACACTGGTAAACTTTCATCAATTTTTCAAAGCCCATAGGAGTCATCCTGGGTGCAGTTTTAAGCTGATCCCAATTCCTAACTGTAGAAACAGCCACACCAAGTTCCACAGCTATTTCCTCTGCTTTTTTACCTACCCTAATCCTTAAGTCTTTCATATTCATATCAATAGACTACACCATCAATCTTAATACATTTAGATGGTACTAATCAATTGACAGGTACTAATTAATTATTAGATACTAAAAACAACAGAGATGGATTCGTTTCCTAGGCGGTGCCACCTCTGTTGACAACCCTTAATTAAAAGGTTTGATTTATTATGCACCAAACCAGAATTGATGCTCAAGTTCTGGCACAGCTTGAGTTGGAAAAATACATAGACGAGCAAGCACGGGATATTGCACCAGAGTTTGAAATCGATGCGGTGTATGACGCTGACTTTGGCACTCTATACCGAGTCTGGCAAGGCTTGAAGCTGCTGGGTACTTTCTACCGTGCTGATATTGATGGCTTGTGGGTAGCCCAGCCGTGTGATTGTGATGCCCGTCCTCGCTGCGAAACTCCAGAACAAGCTCAGTTGTTAATTATTGCCTTAAGTGGGTTGCTTGTAGCCGACGTGGCATAGCTTTTCTATTTCCCATCACAGGTGAGGTGCGCTTTATAGGCGTGCCTCTTAAAAAATTTTGAAGGTTTTTAACTATGACTGATAACACTTCTGGAATTTTGATATCTGATGCTAAGGATGACCAAAGTTACTGCACCCGTTTTGCAGATGGAGTCAGTGGGATGACGGTAACAGCTTTAGCTAAATTTTGCGGAACAAGTAAATCGGCAATTACACAACTGCTCAATCAAATCAGCGATTGTGACCCGTTCACGAATGAACTCGTAGAATGTCTAAAATCCTTTGCTGGCAATGATTGGAGGCTGTTCACGAATGACCCCTCTGGCAAAGTTTTCATTATCGATGAGGTTTGTCATGCAGTGTTGGAGTATTACGCACTCGAAGCAAGGAGGTATAAAGGCAAACAAATAGCAGTGAATAATTACCGAATGATTGCTAAAGCGGGGCTAAGGGTTTTTATCTGGTCACAAACTGGTTATTCTCCAGCACATGCAACTTCTGGTGGAATCATAAGCAAAGAAGAATTATCAGCCACCATCACCGCCGCACTCGAACGAGCGCTGACCCCCATCAACCAACGCCTCGAACAAATCGAGCAGCGCCTTAGCGCCTTACCACCTGCAAAACCCAAACGCCCCTGGACGCTGAGCGCATCTACGCCACCAGAAGAAGTGCCAGAAGGCTACCAGAAGCTAGAGGACGGCTCTTGGCTGTCACCAGAGGCTTATCAATCAATTCTGCGTCAGAGCCAGCGATCGCTGTTTTGGGACTTGCGACGGTTGAGGGATTTTGAGTGATTGGTAATTGGTAAGAGCGCCCACTACCCATTACCCATTACCAAAGAAGGCACATCAAGGCGGTTCCGGGTGGGCAAAGAAGGAGCAGGCGCGTATCGCCGTCTTTTTGTGAGCGGTCGCCCGATCGCTGTTTACATGGAGACGTACTTTGTGTTTGTGCGTCTGTTACCTAATGCAAGCTTGTGTGTTTGTGCGATCGCTCCTGATTGAATCAATGCTTATTGAAGGTGCGATCGCTTTGGTGTTCTGGTTACTGATTGCCGAAACGCGGAAGCGGATATCAGTCGGCGTTAAATACCCTTAACCCAGGCTGAATATTGTTGATTGACACGAGACTTAACATAACCAGCCTCATAACAAGCAGCGGCAAGCGCACCTCTGAGCGCAAGTTGATTAACATTGGGCAACTGCTTTTTTAACTCTTGCAGCGCTAACGATTCTATGACCACAGAATCGGCTCTTGCAACAAGCTTTGTCGCTGCCAATAGTTGCGGTGTAGTCGCACGCCTTGTTTTTGTCTCCCATAAGGGTTTGTTAGTGTCTAACGTAAAGTGTTCTGTAAATGAGAGCAACATAGTCGCGAATGCTTGTTTACGCATTAGCCAACCCCAACCTCCACTCTTTATACGCTTACCGTTGCGTTGATGAGCTTTTGCAATGAGCAAGACGCCATAACCAAAATCGAAGGCTAATCCTGTGTTAATTGCCCACAATGATTTACGTGGTGGTGACAAAGTGAATTTATAGATATCACTGTTTGGGGAAGCTGGTTCTAATTTGATGTGGAAAGAGCGTGCATCAAACACCCAAAGCATATGACCAAATTGAGTGTAGAATTGCTCACGCTTACTGATGTCCCAGGTGCTGATGCTACTGTGCTGGAACTCAACGATGAGCTTGCTGCCATCTGGCTGCGGTAAGCATAAATCTGCTCTATGCTTGTGCTTACCATTACACATAACGACTTCACGATACTTTGGAGCAAACATCGCCTGCCAGCTTAAATGCCATTGAGTCATAAAGCCTCGTGGTAGAGTAGCACCTGTAGCACGCATGGAATCCTACCCCACCTAACTGCAAGTGAAGATGGGGATGCAAGGACGATATTTTTTGGTCAAGATAGCTTAAATACTAGATTGACTTTTTCTGGCCAAAAAAGTCAAGCGTTGTCGTGACGGCGCATTAAAATCCTAGAAGCCCCGCAATATTTCACTGACAATGAAGTTTAACCGTCGGCTTTATCCTGAAAATTGGTCAGACCTTGCTCTAGCAGTTAAACAAGAGGCTAAGTGGTGTTGCCAAAAGTGTGGGTTGAAGTGCGTTGCTCCAGGTGAGGACACATCACACCTCACGCGGTCAGAGCGGATGGCGTATACGCTGCAAGTCCACCACTGGAACCGCAACCCAGCTGATAACAGAAAAGAGAATTTGGCTGCCCTCTGTAGTGCGTGTCATCTTTTTTACCACCAGGGCGGTAAGTCTAATGTTTCGCCAGGACAATTATCGTTGTGGTAGGGGCTTCGGTAAGGTGCGATCGCTTCCACTCAAACCCAAAAACCCCGTCATTATGACCGGGTTCGAGTTGGGGTAAGTCCCCTTGGTTTAGTTATATAAGTTCGTTATAGTTGCTTGTCTATTAATTACTCCAACAGTGGGCTTATTGATTTCGGAAAATTGGGAATGATGTTGTAAAAGTGGTGGGTGGTGCGATCGCTTCTTTGTCGTTTCAGAAATCACGGACTCTACAACATTTAAGTTCCAAAGCGGGAATTCCCGTAACGGAGTTATATCAAGCGCCAGAGCCAACGGTCATTGCCTTGGGAATTACGACGGCTTAGGAACTATTCGTTCGTTGAAACCGGGGCGATAAACCTCCGGTACGCGGAAGCGATCGCCCCCATTCCTGATAAGCATCTCTTATTAACGCTATCAGCCTTTTGTTGTCAAGTCGTGTTGACCTTTTGTAACAATATTGTTATATTTATTTACATAAAGAAACAAATAAAGGAAACGAGCTATGTATACAACAGTTAATGAAGACGGCGTTTTAAATAACTACGCAGCTGAACCCAAGATGTACTATGCCGAGTACCCCGCAATTTGGCAGCAACGCAAATACGTTATCCAAGCTGTTTTTGCTTCAGCCATTGTCACTACTCTAGTTTTGGTTGGTTTTAGTGTTAGCTAAGATTTTTTGTTTCTCGCTATATCTCCCATCACATTTGGATTTCTCTGTTGCCTCGGTACTTAACACCGGGGTTTTTTGTTGTTATGGAGTGCGATCGCAATTCAACTGATCGATTACATTGCTCCCGTTGTGTCCAAGGCTTAAAACCAGCATGGCCTACTACTCAGGAATAGGCGCATTCACATCAGGGTAAAGAGCGCGGTATTTTTCCCACTGCTGACGGTAAAACTCTATCCCTGATTGAGTAATAACCAGCTTGGTTGAGTGCTTACCGTCTTTCCAGTAGCCTACTTCTTTAACTAGGCCGTTATCGGTTTTGTAATAATCTCGCAGTCTCAACCAAGTCCATCGCCAACTAAAACCAGCGTAATCTCCAAAGCTTGCGTCACTTATGCCGTTCTCACCTGCTTGATAGGCAGTGACTAGTGCTTCCCACTGCCTTGGTTTTTTAAATGTATTACGCCTAGTCTACAACTTTGACTTTGGTCAATTGATATTTTTCAGAATTTGAGGCGTTGCAGGAATATTGTTCGTATTTTCAGAAATTTTTGACCAGAGACTGGAATTCATGCTCTGTGTCATTGTCTTATGCCACTCTAACAACTCAAAAACTCAAATATCTGAAATTTCAAGTTTTTGAATATCTAAAATTTTAGGTATGCAATTGGACTCGCTGCTATCAAAACCCCTTCTATTTATTGATACTTCTGGCGATTTCAACTAGAACGCCTTTATTATGAATACCTGAGTACGCGAGTATTTAAGTATGCAATGAATGACCAGATAGAGGCTTATCCCCTCACGTGGCCCGTGACATCACCCCGAACTCTAGAAAGTAAACGTAAGGAAGCAAAATTTGAAGTAGGCTTTAGCGTGGCCCGCGACCATTTGCTTAACGAGCTAAGGCTACTGGAAGCCAAAAACGTAATCATTTCCAGCAATGTACCCCTACGTAAAGATGGCTTGCCCTATGCAAATTTTCGTGAGCCAGCCGATCCGGGTGTAGCAGTCTATTTTAATTTGAAGAAAAAGTCATACGTACTAGCCTGCGATCAATGGTCTAGGGTGAAAGACAACCTTAGAGCAATTGGGCTTCATGTAAACGCTCTCCGAGGAATGGAGCGCTGGGGAGTAGGGAGTATTGAACAGGCATTTATGGGCTACCAAGCTTTACCACAAGCTCAAAAGTCTGATGAGGTTGTTGAAAAGTCGTGGTGGATTGTTTTAGGTGTTAATCGCAGCGCCTCACCGACTCACATCAAGGAGGCTTATCGACAGCTAGCAAAAATTCATCACCCTGATAGCCAAGGCAGTGACGAGAAGATGGCTGAGATTAATAGGGCTTATCAACAAGCAAAACAAGAGCGCCACCACATGGGTTTTAATTGAAAATAATATTGAGTACTTGAGTATCTAAATATGCAAATATCTAAATATTCAAATTTTTGAGTACGCAAAAACTCAGCTACGTGATTTAACCCATTCGTCCAAAAGTTCCTGCACTAACTCGCTAAACTCTCGCTTTTCGCCTTCTTTAAGCAGTTCGATTTTCACCGCTGTATGTGTCTCCTTGCGGATATATGCTGTCACCTGCTCATAGTCAGGGTCAGAGCGCTTGCCTTTGGGTCGTCCCCGTTTTGGCTCAACTTCGGTTTGGTGCGTGGGTTTTGGTTCAGCAGTGGGTTGAGTTTCAGTAACGGGACTTTTGAGATTTGGTTCAAGCTCCAATTCTGGCTCTAGTTCATGAGTTTTCACCGCATCCAAAAGACCCTTAAACTTACTAACTTTACTCTCCTTACTCATTTCATCACCTCCTGACCGATGTGCTGGTAGTCTCGCCATGCCATCTTGGCGCGTTGGTCTGCGACTTTATTAACTGGCACACCAGCGAGTGCTGCTTTTTGAAACGCAACCGCATCACGGACACTCCCCTTAAACACAGGTAATCCCGCGTCAGTCAGCATTTCTCGCGCTTCCTCCCCATCTCGCCGGGGCTTAGGTGGAACGCGAGTAATTAGAATGCGGTATTGGTCAGCACCCAACGACTTGAGAGTACTAACAGTTTGCATCAAAGCATCAAGCGATAAAGCATCAGGGGTAGTGGGGAGTACAAGCAAATCACACCCCTCTACCAGCGCTTCTAAATCCTCTTTTTCCGGTCTTGCTTGGGTGTCGATGACTATGTGCTGGTATTTAGGGGCAAATTTAGCCGCTTGCCTTTCATCAACTACCTTAAACGGCAGTTCTCCCCTTCTTGCCCAACCACTAGCAGAACGGTTGGGGTCGCCGTCAATCAGCAACGTCTCTCCCTTAGCCTGGAGGTAAGCAGCGAGGTGAATAGCTGTAGTCGTTTTGGCGACGCCCCCCTTAAATGATGCAACTGTAATAATCATGGTGTTATCTCAATATTAAGTTTTTAAGTTGCTAAAAACTTGACTTTTTGCGTTTCTAAAATTTTGAATACGCAAAAATAAAAAAGCCTGATGCTATTACTGTAGCAGGATTGTCGGGTTTGAAATATTCAGTACTTGAGTATTTAGATATTTGAGTACGCAAAAATCTAAAAAACTAGAAACAGTTCCGAACATAGCCCAGTCTCCAGTTATTTGATTTTCCAGGTATTTGAGTACGCAAAAACTTAAAAATTTATGTGAAGCAAACTAGAAAATAATGCGATCGCTCCCCTCGACCCGGAGCCGCTGTTCTTGACCGCACTTCAAATCCATTGAGTATCAAATGCATCTTGTCCAGTCCCATAAACTAAGTCCCCGTATTCCTGCCACTGGGCAACTTCTTGAGAGGAGAGTGGGGAAGCGTGCAGGACAGATAGATTTTCCTCTAGTTGCTCTCTGGTTTTGGGGGCAGTAAGTGCCAGATGTACCGCCGGATGACGTAGCACGTAGCGGTAACAATCTGCTGCGGTGGGTGGTTTAGAGTGCCAGTTGGGATGTCCCTGAAGCAGAGTCCTCCAACGTGTGCAAGTAAATGCCACTACGGGAATATCAGCTTTTTGATCAGCACAGAGTAGTGAAGGCGGTTTTTTGTGCGATCGCATAACACACAGGCATTGAAAAGTTATTGGTGCGATCGCTATCAGAGATAAAAGTCAAATATGCTACAGCCTAGTTGAACAATTCCAGAAGAATTAGTGACCAGACAATTAAACCAATTGCCATAACTTCACACGACAACTGGTAATTGCCCGCTAGTGTCTGCCGGACTGTCGGCTCGACAATTTTTAATAGTAGGGCAGACAGGGAGATATTGTATGGCAGAAAACGTACCCAACACTACCGAGAATCTGGCAGACAGTAAGCCAGAAACTATAAATAGTCTGGCAGACAGTACGCCAGACAATACCATGTGTATGGCAGACAGTACGCCAGACGACAGACAAAATAATGATATTTTTTCTAAAATTTCTATATTAGAATTACAAAAAAAATATGGCATTGGTCGTGACTCGTTGTATGGTCGGATGCGTTACCTCCAGATCACGACCTACAAGGTAAAGGGTAAGGCTTATCTGGATGCCGACCAGATAGTTCACATGGACGGACTACACGACCATATCCAAGCGACCGGAAAGATGGAAGGCTACCCCATACCCGAACCATCCGGGCCAGTCGAAGTAGAAGAGACTGAACCAGACGCTACAACAACAACAACGACCCTGACAGTTGCCGAGACGACTCAAGTCACAACACCAAGTTACACACCCACACAGAAGCGATACTCCCAGGAGGGAGTCGCTTCGCGAACGCAATCTTCCCAAGTAGAAGATGCCGCCGCCATTGTGCAATCTGCTCAGAATAAAGCAGCCGGTACACTGATTGCAGAAAACATACTAGCCAGACACTTCATTGAAAATCCCGAACTACTATCAGACGAGTTAAAGGCAAAAATCAAAGAGTCGGGGGAGATGCCAAGTATCGACCCTTTCGCATACGCGGACTCGTTGATCAATATCGCAATGGGTTCTATAAGCGCGGCCTGAAATTCTTAGCAATGGTAGCAACTGGCGCATTTATCGCAATCAATGGGTTTAATCCCTTCTCGCTATTAGCATTAGGGATAAGTGGAGCGTTGGCGCTATTCCCCAAACTTACCTCGTTGAATCGGGAGTCAGGAGTTAAGAGTCAGGACTCAGCACTAACAACTGAGGACATACCCGCGCCTGGGGCCTTCCGCATCTACAGACAAGCAGAACTCAACCGGACTACAGCCTCACTGCTGGCTAATGGGGCTATCCTCATCGCTGGTGAGGATGGGAGTGGTAAATCTGTTTTAGCTAATGCAGTGGTGGAGAAGCTGCAAGGTGACGGGTTTATGGTAGCGTTTATCGAGCCTGCAACCCCTAAGCAGATGCTTTTAGAGATCGCCCACCAGTTCGACATACCAACCGAAGACCTAGAAGGCAAGTCACTAACAGCCGACAAGCTCAAACGAGCGATCGCTACTTTCTTAGAGGAAAACACAGCTTTCCTAATATTGGACGATGCCCATGCCTGTGATGCCAAGTTTCGTATGTGGCTGAAGCAACTACGGCGAAGTGGTGTACCCATGTTGCTACTTGCCACCGATCCACCGCGCACCGACATCTTTATTAACATTCCCCGCATCGAGCTTAAGCCATTGCCTGAGTACGCAATTAGAGAAATCATGGTTCAGGCAGCGATAGAGCGAGGAATTAACCTTAAACCCTCAGACTTGGCCAAACTGCAAGAACGCGCTGGGGGTAATCCGATGCTGGCAATCCGCGCAGTAGATGAGGAATACTTGGGGCTAGAGGTCGAGTCAGGTGACCACCGCCGTTACTTCGACATCACACCATTAATACTCCTGGCGGGTATCGCCTTTGTGATTATGAGGTTCATTGGTTTAGGAACCTCAGACCAAGCACTATATATATTTGGAGGTATCGCCGCAGCCATCTTCTTGGGCTTATCACGCTTGCTGTATAATCTGCCACGCGAAAGCCAGAGGATACGGTAATGCTGGGAATATCTCACCTACTGATTAGTGGCACTGCTACCAGTTTGCTCCTTGGAACTGCAAGTCCGACAATTATCGCGGTGGGTGCGATCGCTGGTTTATTACCCGATATCGACGTTTCCACCTCCCCGGCTGGGCGTGTCCTCCCGTGGGTGAGCGGATTCTTTGAAACTAGGATGCCTCACAGAAGTTGTACACACAGCTTGGTTGCCAGTGGTGCGATCGCTGCGGTTGGGTATGGTGTAGCCCTCTTTAATCCTCATTTTGTTAATCTCGTCCACGCTCTCAGCATCGGCTATTTCTTCGGCTGGTTTGCCGACGTATTCACACGGGGCGGTGTAGAAATGTTCTGGCCTTCCCCGGTGCGGTGTGTCTGTCCCGGTAATCGTAATCTCCGCTTACGAACTGGGAGCAATGCTGAGTATTTTGTGTTGGTGGTGCTGATTGCGATCGCCCTGGCAGTGTTCAACATTAATAATAGTGGCGGACTTTTCACCCAGTTCAACAGACTGATTGCGTCACCGTCTGGCGTACAGCACATTTACAATGAATCCGGCAGTACGCACTTGATTAAGGCCAACATCAAGGGAGTAAGGACAAGCGATCGCTCTAAAGTTTCTGGGCAATATTTAATTATCCAAGCCCAAGGCACAGGCTTTTTAGTACAGAGCGACGACGGCAGGATTTACAAAGCTTCGACTGAACCGGATGCCCAAATTTTCTTAGAGGAAATCACCGCTGATGTGGGCAAGCCAGCCATCACTAATATTGAAGCTGTGACTCTGGAGGATGAACCGATTGGCCCAGTGTTGGAGAAATTTAACCGCGCCGGGGCGATGGTATTTATTTCTGGTCAGCTGTCCTTTGACACTTTGGACGGCGTAAATCTGCCGCGTGACCCCTACCAGTTTCCTTACATCAGAGCAAGTGACAGCACAGTCACCTTGGAAGCTGCCCCGCTTTCCATCGTTCAGAAAAGCTTGGGTGAAGAGTTCGCCATAGGCCAGTTGCAAATAAGGATCATCAATACGAATAGTCAATAGTCATTAGTCAACAGTTAGTAGTTAGTGGTTAGTGGTTATTCTCCCACTCTCCCACTCCCCACTCCCCACTCCCTAATCCCCAATCCCCATTACCCCTTATCCCCAGAGGGGGCCCCACCTTCCCCAATCCCCAATCCCTATGCCCAAACCACTACCACCTCAAACCCTCAAACCTAATCAGACAAAGAAAACCATCACAGAATCAGCATCAAGCGGAATCTTGCTAGGTGAAAATGTGTATTGGAATCCTGCTAAACTTCGTAACGGTCACGCCGTTATCCTGGGGACTTCTGGAAGCGGGAAGACTCAGACCCTCAAAGCACTTGCTTATGAACTACCATCATTATTTCCTGACATCAAAATAGTAATTACAGATTTTCACGGAGATTTAGAATTACCTGGAGAAGTCTGTTACTCGCTTGATGCTGAGTCACCACATGGTTTAAATCCTTTGGTGCTTGATTTAGATCCAAAAGGTGGTGGCCCAGATTTACAAGCGATCGCTGTCTCATCTATTCTGAGAAAGTCCCTAAAAATGGGAGATAATCAGCAAGGTTTGAGCTTAAATGCCTTGATAAGTTGTTATGAAAATAGAGGCATTTTTCAAAACAATCAATCAACTTGGACATTAGAACCTCCTACCTTTGCTGACTTAGAAAGTGAACTTCAAAGTCGAGTTGAAGATGGTTGTAAGGATTCGCAGAAATTATTATTAAAATTGGCAGCTACTTTTAAATACGGAATTTTTAGCAAGCCTCAACCATCAATGAATTTTCCCATTGTCAGATTTGACTTGTCTGCATTATCTAAAGTACCTGGACTAAGTGCGATCGCAGCAGAAACCCTATTAAAACAGCTTTTAGACAGTCATAAGTTAATGGGCGAAATTGATGGTAGAATCCCACGCTGCTATGCTCTATTAGACGAAGTAAAAGAAGTTAAATCATCTCATACGCTTGAAAAAATCACCAGTGAAGCGCGAAAATTCGGTTTAGGAATAATCGTTGCCAGTCAGATGGATTCAGATATTTCTAATACTGTTTTAGCTAATTCATCAACAAAGATGGTTCTTGGAGTAGATCAGGTAGAAGTTGTTAAGGTTGCACGAAGATTTAGATTTGCACTTAACTTAGTTGCCAACCTGCAACCATTGGAGGCATTAATTAGGATGGATAATGATGGATTTCATACTAAAATAAAGCCGTTTTATCAGCGAGTTTAAATAGTAGTTTATTGTTCTCAAGATGTAGGAGATACAGCCATTTGCCATGCTGTTTCAAACTGCTCAACATAAAAGTTGAACCATTCTAAATCCTGGCTTCGCGTGATTTTGATAATAGGGCGCATGGTATCTGGAACACGCAATGTGGACAGCCGCATAATAATTTGCCCGGACGATAGATGAGGATCGAAAACATACATTACATAAGGTGCTAAATAATCAATAACTTTAATTTCCAATTTACCTACTGTGCTAGAAATTGCAATACTATCAAGTCGTCTAATATTTCTTAGCAAATCATTGTTTAGATCACTTTCACTCAAATCTTTTCCACGAAATGCCGCCATTTTCAACGCATTACTCGATGGCTGGACAAGAAGAAACTTTGCTTCTAAACCAGAGGCAATGCCTAGCTCTAAATCTTGCTGTAGAAGAGGTATATGTGTAGTGAATGTGGTTCCCCAGAAATAAGCTTGTTTTGATTGTCGTAATAATTGAATAATTTCAGATATATCATCACCATTTGTCATCAATTGACTAGCAGATAATGACTGATTAATTTTAAGTTTTGATAGGGTTGCTTGTATTTGCTCGTTTTGATTTCGCGCAACTAACAGGTGGCTTAAAAGAAGAGCTAATACTGCAAGGATAGCAGCAGACACAATGCTTTGGTTAGCAATTCCGATGACTCCAAAAATTGCAATTACTAAAGAAAGTGATGCAGTAATGTAGATATCTAGATTCTGACCATTTCGGATATCTTGCCATACGTGCCTTAAAAATTGCATAAGCTTGTTATTATCTAAAGTTTTAACCAATTCTAAGCGTGTTTTGCCCTCTGCTTGACTGACAAAACTCAATTAGCTCCCGCAGTATGATTTGACTGTAAACTCTCTTTTGTACTGCTAGCGAGATACTTTTCCTCTTTTTGCAAGGGTTTTGGCGTTTACAGTTCGACCTTCGACCACTTTATATATGTATTATTTCGCTAAATTTTATACTATTCTGCAAACTGTTTTAGGTGTTTTAGCCAAGCGCATCCAACTTACCGTTTGAACATAGTCTTCCTTACAACAGAAGACTTGAGCTATGCAAACTAAGGTTTTCCAGCGCTTGTGGGAACTATAGGAGTAGTTTGTAATATCAAGTCTTTCTATGAGCGTATTTAGTAGGAATAACCTGATTACTTATTGCTGTGTGGGGATAATCGGGCTGATTATTGCAATCAAGTATTATCCTCAGAATCAAACAGCGATGTCTAGCGACAAGGCTAGCGCCAACGCTAGTAAATCAGAACCTACACATACTACTAATAATGAAAATGATGAAGAAGAACTAGATGATAATTCTGCGATCGCAGTCCTTCAACAAAACCGTCCTCTAAGAATGACTCTATCCGTTGATAGTCCGTCATTTTTAAAGGTAAAACTTGGTCAGAAAATTAAACAGGGTGACATTATTTCTGATAACTCTATAGAACGAAATAGATTAAATAAACAGCGTCAAAGTTTACAGCTACAAATTGATAATTTAAAGTCAAAATCTATACCAAAACCCTTTGAACCAAAAGCGCCACCCCAACTTGCCCCACTCCCAAGTGCAAATTTCCTAGAGGAAGAATCGGCGATCGCTCAAGCTAAACTCAAACTGCAACAGG
The DNA here is from genome assembly GCF_013388695.1 of Fischerella sp. Taxonomy (NCBI): domain Bacteria; kingdom Bacillati; phylum Cyanobacteriota; class Cyanophyceae; order Nostocales; family Hapalosiphonaceae; genus Fischerella; species Fischerella sp. The sequence goes on along the minus strand of NZ_JACAEU010000042.1, from coordinate 10,423 downwards.
CTCAAAGCATTTTAGAAAGTCGCACAAAGCTACTAAATAGTGATAATCCTGAAGTTAGAGCAGAAGGAGAAAAGGCAGAATCAGCGCTCAATATTGCATCACACAAAGTACAAGAGCAAGAAGAATTACTACGCTCAATGCAGGATATGAAGCTGGAAGCGTCTGTACTGCGACATGAAGAAGCTAAATTGAAGCAATTAAATAGTGAAATGGAGCAGGCCCGCAGTGGGTTAGACCAAGCACGGGCCAAATTAAATGCTAGTGCGATCGCATCCCAACAAGAACTACAAAGTTTACAAATAGCCGTGCAAATAGCCCAATCTGACTTACAGATGGCAATGAGCAGGCTGGAAACTGCAAGGAATAATCGGAAACTGGTGGAGTATCAAGCATCTATCGAAGCCGCGCAGCGCGTGGAACAGCAAAATCAATCCAATCTTGCGTACACTCGACAGATGCAGGATTACGAGCAGCAGATTCGAGACAGAGATTATCAGTTGGCACAGTTGCAGATATCACTTGCTGCTATCGATGACAAAATCAGTCAAATCCCTGTTGTGAAATCGCCCAAGACTGGCTATATCAGGAGAATCAAGCCTTGGGTGGGGAATAATGGCAAGTACACAACCACTATTACAATTAGCTCTAGTCCTAAATCTGGTGACAATCGGAGCGATCGCTCCAGTGATGGGGCAGACTCCACCAGCACCAAAGCCTCCCCCACAGGCACAACCACAACAGGCGCAACCATTACCCAATGAGGAAGAAGAGACAAAGGACTCTGAACAGCCTGACTCGGAGGAACAAAAAGAGGAATTATCGCCAGAAGAGGCGCAACAAGTAGATGCTGATGCTGATAGCGAACTGCCAAAGCCAGAGCAGAATCCTTTTAACAAGCCTTCCATCGATGCCATTATCCTTCATGAATTCAATGAGGATATGTGGCGTTTGTTACGTGGCGGACTTCCGTGCTTAGAAACATCGGCAACATGCCTGCAACAACTACAGGATAGAGCGATCGCTCAAAGTCCCTTACTCAAAGAAATTGATACTCGGATTGCTGAAGCGAACGAGCGAATTAACGAGGCAAAGGCGCGAAACCAGCGCTCAATTAAGCTTTCTATCCTCACTCCAGCGCTGCAATATCTTCTTGGCCCGGCTCCGCAAGCAGGTCAGCCGCAGAAGAGAGGGTTAATTGAAAATATCGCAGCAATTATTAGAGGAGATACAGGAATAATTAATGGGCTTTTGAGTGTGATAGGCATTCCACTTTTTCAAGGTGTACAGGGTGGAAATTCGGAGGCACAAAGTAGAGCGATCGCTATCTCTGATATTCAAGTGAAAGTGGCAGAACTCCAGCGGGGACGCGCACAACTGGCAGAGAATATCAGAGAAAAGGTAGCAGAAGCATTGATTAGATTTGATGAGGCTCGTGTAGAATATCAAACTTCTCAGGTTGTTGCTAGTAGAGCAATTGACCAATTCAAAGTATTTGAAATCCGCTACACTCGCGGAAACAGCGACACAGAAACATATCTACAAAGGCAAAATCAACTAGATAATCAAAAAGCCCAAACTTACAGGGCTTGGGCTAAAATGCGGCGAAGTCTATTCACAATAAAGCTTCTTGTTCTTTCTGTAAAAGATGCTGAGATTTGATTAATTTGATAACCATTCTACAGGCACATACCCTACACCATTTTTGCAAAGTGGAGGACTACTTACAAAAGAGGCCTCTTCTCCAATATAAGTTTTTCCATTAACAGTTATTTGTGAGAAATCTAGCCACCAGTATGCAGTACCACTAATACTTTTTGGCTTTTTCAAAACTGCAAAGCCACATTTGTTAAATGTGACACTTTTTCTTACTTTTTTGTAATAAATGACCTTATAAGCCTTATTTGGTTCTTTGTTAGGTAAATAAATATTTCCGTTTGAGTCCTTAAATCTAGCATCTCCATATTGATTAGGAGTTAAATTCTCGCTCAAAATGCCATTGTTACATGCTGGTGGGTTTTTTATTGGTAAATGACTTACTGAATCTACTCCAGCCCCATTTGGAGACCATTCTTGTTCGTCACTATAAGATATAATTCCAGCCCCCTTTATTACAAGTATTCCACAACTATTAGAAATTAACGCCTTAACAACTGACCCTTCTGTCATTTCCCCTACATAGGTTCCTGGCTGACCACTCAAATAAAAATAATCTTCGCCATATCGATAAATATAATTTCCCTTATAAGGAATTCCATAAGCTTTTGCTGAAAAAATTAATAAAAAACTTAATACTGAAAATAATGACTTTATCTTCATATAATTAACAACTAGGTAGATTTTGAACTTCCTGTAAGCTATTCCAAATCATCAGATATAATTGCCTTAATTACAGGCTTATATACGTCAAACTGAACTTGATAATTTGGCTGAGTCCGTATAAAAATATTATATTTTCATTGTCTTTATAAGCCGTTGCTGTCGCTGCTTGTTGTCCGTAAACAGGAAATTGAAGCAGTAGTATAAAAGCTATTAAGTTTAAATTCAAAAACCTTATTGACATGGTTGTAAAACAGGTATAGATACTCTGTATTTATTTCCTAAAAATTGGGATGTGTCATCAAAATAGATGTCTGGATCGCCCTCATCAATTAATTTGTGAACTTCGATTGTTCCCGGATCTCCTGTATAAACTGAGGTCGAATTGTCATTCCAATTTAAATTGTTGAAAATAACTCTCCCATCACCATCAGGATTAGCGCTTTCTGAAGCTTCTTCAAAATCTGTATAAAGTTTGTAAGTTCCGCTTCCTGTTGGAACCATTGCAACTATTTGACTACCAACTCTACACATTTTTTGTCCTGCTGGTGGTGTTGGTTTCGGTTGTTCAGGTGGAGGAGGTGGAGGTGGTGGCGGCGGGGGCGGAGGAGGAGGAGGAGGCGGTGGTTGTTCACAATTTGGCGGAGTACCTGTGTACCCTTGCGGGCAAGTTGGCGGCGGTGGTGGTGGATCATCACAATTTACACCTACAGTACAAGCATTACCTGGGCCTGGACTGGGTGGAGGGCTAGGATTATTTGGCGGCGGATTCCAAGAAGTTGACCCACCAGAAATACTTGCTATTTGAGTACTAGATGAAAACTGAATTGAATTTTGCTGCCGCCAGGTGCTAGCGGCAATAGAGTTTATAGGGATTTGGGGCGGATAACTTATATATAACTTGCCTTTTCTACAAACTATTCCCCCTCCCTGTGCAGCACTCTTTAGCGGGAAGGCATCATCACCAACAATAATTGCTCCCGGTTGTGGATTTCCTAGCCTTAAAGAAACAAAACCGCAGGAATTAGCTTTTAACTTCCTAGTAGGAGTTGATGAAAGCAATCTAATAGTTTGGGCGCTAGAAGGAGTCAGTCCAGAAATCCAAATTGTTCCTTTGCTATCCTTCCAAATTTCCCGCTCAGGCTTTATCTGTCCAGCAGTGCAACTAGTTTCTTTTACAGGAACATTCGCGTTATTTTCAAAGCCGTAAGTCTCACCTTTTTTCTCATCTCTAATCTCAATGCGATCGCTCTGCTTTACAGCCCCTCCTGAAGCGATTCGCAAGATACCACAACTATTGGATGTTCCAGCTCTGATTAGAGGCATTCCACCCAAATCAACAGCATAGGATTTATTAGGTTCCAATCCCCTAATTGAAAAGTATCCATCTGAGCCTAGATAACCATCCAAGGCAAGTGCAGAGGCAGGAAACCCAGCAGTGATGAAAGCAATAAATAGTAAAATTTTCTTCATTTTTTCCCTTCAAAAAATAGCGATCGCCCCTTCCTCTAAGAAATTGATGAGCGATCGCTGCTGACCTCAGAACTGATTTTTATGGCATCCAAGCAGCAGGAACGTAGCCGTATGGTGTACCATTTACTGTTCGGCAGTAAGGGGGGCTACCTGCACTGGGGAGAGAAGAGAGGGTATAGCTAGTTGAGTCTACGGAGAAAGAAGCTGGCAATGTCTGTCCGGTGCTTGGCTTCAATACCCCAAATCCGCAGCCATTAACAGTTACGCTCCGAGTTGTAGCCGCAGGAAGTGATACTGATACAGCTGCCCCTGGTGTTTTTCCAACAATTACCACTTGGTTATTAGGGGTTTTAAAGTTAGTAGTCCGGGCTTCTGCAAATGAGCCATTTACACAGCTAGGCAAAGTTTGAGTCGGTAAGGTTGAGGCATCAACTGCTGTTCCATCTACCTTTAGCCCTGTGAAACTCCCTGATGAAGGAGGTGAGATTCTCACTTCACCGCAAGAACCAGCCAAACGCGCTGTTGGTTTGTCGGAACTACCCAAATTTACGCTGATTTTGCTTCCAGGAGTTGCAGAAAATACTACTACCTGATTACTCCCATCCATCGCCTTATATACAGTAGCGCTTTGATAGGGAATAGCAAAAGCACTCAAAGGAGCGAACAATGCACCAATTGCAGTAGTAGCGATTAATCCTGATTTAATTAGTTGAAACTTTTTCATACATCATCAATAGTAATGTACTATTTTCTCTTATCTTTACAACATATTTGTCTGTAATGTCGTTTTTATAAAACAGCAATCTCACTGAATAATCATCTTTTTTTTTAAACTTGATTAGATTAGTGCAAGCTAGAATTTATGCTAGGTGTTTGTAAAAAAAACATGAATATTTACTGTATTTAATAGGTAATTATTTGTTTGGTATATAGATAATTTTATAAACAAGTATCTGGCAGATAGTTATTAATAAATCATTATTGTCTGCTCAATAAAATTTCCTCTTCTGGCAGACAATCAAATAGTATCAAAAAGTGTCTGGTAGAGATAAAATAACTGTCCGCCAGACACATGAAAATAAGGAAAGTTAGAAAATTTAGATTACTGGGCAAACTAATCAAAGTATCACAGTCGTTATATTCAATGCTGAAAAAGCTCCTAAATAGCCCAGTTTTCTTAGTTGCTTCTGTAGTTGTTATTGCTGCTGCTGCCGCTACACTTTCCCCTAGAACTAAATCACTTGTAGAAGCGGCGGCAGACTCCACATCACCCCGCTCAATTCCCCTGTCTGAACAGTGGACGGTGGTATCGGTTGCAGACGGGGACACCATCACGGTTAAACGCGGTGCTGAAACTAAAAAAATCCGGTTTTGTGGGATCGATGCACCGGAGACTCCAAAACCTGGCAAGCCTGGGCAACCCTTTGGTAATGAGGCGCGGGAGAAGTTGCGATCGCTCGTGGCAACAGCGAAAAACCAAGTAATCATCATACCTGTAGAGACAGACCGTTATGGGCGAACTGTTGCAGAGGTGATGGCTTATGGTAAGGGTGACGTTGAGGTCAGCTTCCAAGAAGAAATGCTCAAAAGCGGTATGGCTAGAGTCTATCCGGCTTTTGTTGCTAAATGTCCGAATGCCGAAGTATTCAAGCGTGCCGAAGAAATAGCAAAGTCTAAAAATTTGGGAGTCTGGGGGGATTCGTCAAGTATCCCCCCTTGGGAATTTAGAAAGCAACAACGTCATAATAAAGGTAGTTGACTGTTATTAGCAGGCTTACCTAATACTGTAGTTAATTCTGCACAGGTATTGTTTAACCATAAGTAGTAATGATGTAGATACTTTTTTTGATGATAAAATCAAGAAACTCATTATTTATATTAATTTTCTCATTCGTTATATCATTACTACTTGCATTAATTCATACTGCATTTACAATAAATGTAATTATTAGTATATTCGGGCTAACTTTATTTTTGTCAGGTATATTTTTACATTTAAAAAATTACAACATAGTAAAAATTCAACCTATATTAGTACTGATAAAGCAGATAATACCACCACGAAATAATCAAAGAACAGTTAATACAAGTGGTGGTGCTTATAATGAAGAAATTAAAGGGAATTATATTGCAAGGGATTCTGTAACTAAAAATACTAAGAATATTAGTGTTGGAAACATAGAAGTAGAAATCAACCCCAATAATATTGTTGAGACATTTGATGAATTTAGGGTTATTTTGACGCAAAGTATAACTCAAAGCTCGAATGCATTAGAAGCAATATCTGAGTTTGCAAAGGAATTAACTGAAGAATTACGCAACCGTCCAGAAGTGAAAGTCTGTTTCGGTGTAGATGAAGATATTAGCGAAGAAGAATTAGTAAATAAAATTTTCATAAATTTATTTGCTAAAACTTATGACAAAATTAACGAAATCAATCAAATTACTCGAATTACTCAAGCCGACCAAACTCAAAAAATAAATATTGCCAATGGTTCAGGATTTATAGAACATTTTGAATATCGTGGAAATAATGAATATGATATTTTATATAGAGGATATACAATTCACTTGTTTCAAGAGAAATTTAAACGGTGGCTTTATAGAATTAAAAGAAGTGATTCATCTATTTCTGAACATAGTAAACATTCACGTAATATATACTTTGCGATTGGAAGAGCTATTGACCAAATAGATAATGAAATTGACCTGAAATGGAAAAATAGTATGAGTAATCCTGAGTAAATTAGATTGACTACTTAGTAACCAATTAATCCATATCACTGCAAGTTCTCCAGCTTTCTTATTCAAGTGCGATCGCTTTCGAGACTATGCCAGCGTTGCAAGTCTCTATCTATTGCCATAAGCTATAATGTCTCGACTCGACTTAGTAAAACGTAAAAAAGCTTAGCTTATATTGGCAACAGGAAGAACCTACGTGAAAATAACTACAATATACGAAACTACTTCTTCCAGGGTAATAAACTTATGGCAGGCGATCGCACCATCAACACGGGCGGCGGCAACTATAATGAGCGCATCGACGGCAATTACATTCAAGGAAATTACTACGCCGCAGGACAACCGCAAAGCCTCGCTGAGGCTGCCGCAGAAATTCAAAAACTCCTCGAACAATTAGACAAGTCGTATCCAAGCAATACCACTACAGGCAAGATGGCGATCGCAACAGAAACCATCAGCCAAATCGAGAGCAACCCAACTTTAGCCGCACGAATACTTAGCGCATTAAAGGCAGGTGGTGTCTCTGCATTCGAGCAATTCCTTAATCATCCCGCCGCTAGCTTTGTGATTGGTGCGCTGGAAGATTGGCAAAATAGTAAGGGAACTTGAGTATAGTTTTGGGCTTCTATTGCTCGTGGATTCATCTAACCACAGTTCAAAGAAACTCGCTTGGTATAGATTATGGCGGAAAACAGAGAACCAGGGCGACGTGATATCAATACAGGCGGCGGTAATTACAATGAACGCATTGAGGGTAATTACATCCAAGGTAATTACTATGCTGCTGGAGTTTCTTCAGAACAAAAGAAAATTGTTCCAGAGATATGTAAAAATCGAAAATCGTTAAATGAGTATTTGGATGTCACAGTTACAAATTTAAAACAAAAGTTTGGCTTTTCGGATATAAAAAACAATATTTATGATGAGCAAGCCTTAAACTTAGTGGCGAGAAAGACAAAGTTTGATATGTCAATTGGCTTTATACCTATGAGAGGAGAGGCTTTTGTTATATTCGCTGAACTTGAACAAACTAACGCTGATTATTTAAGAGACTTTTCTACGCGATGTCTAAAGTATGCTAAGGCGAAGACAAGTCTTTCTGATGTTGGAGAAGCAATTTATGACTGCAAATTTCCTACTAATCTCTGTTTTACAGTTGCTTTAGTAGATGAGTTAGACGAAAATACAAAAAAAGCTGTCAAAACAATAAATCCTTTAAAACATTCAGTTGATTTTCTTTGGTACGAAATACCAATTGTTTACGAATTAAACAAAAAGCAGTTGTATTTTTACGAAAAACCATCCGATTGGACTGACCATTTTACAGGTGAAGTAGCTTGGAAACCAATCAGAAAAATTATCCACGAAGCGTTGATTTCTTAACAAAACCTAACCATACCGCGCTGATTGCGGTTTAGTAGTAGAAATTTCCGACTCTCGCAGCAGCAACCTATTCCCCTGCCCATCTCTGCACTCATAGAACATGCCCAAGCTGCGACCATCCGCAGTACCGCGAATTGTAACCCGCTTGCCATACTGCGGCATCCTGGGATCACTGACATAAACCTTCTGCCCAATTCTAAAGGTAGTTTGCATAGTGCAATTGTACTATCGTACTAATAATAGTAGTACACCAGGCAGAAGGAAAAAATTAAGATAGGAGCGATCGCACCCTACAGCATTTAATTGTCTTGAAAACTCACAAGACTTGAAGAAATAGCGATCGCACCTGATCACTACAAAGTAAAGTCCTCAACCTTTTTCACCCTGATAATTAGCTCACCCCCAAGGAGTTCAACTAGCTTTTTTACAGTTTCAAACCTTGCTAGCTCAGGGTTACGAACAGCCCTTCTGATGTTGGTGCTGTATTTTTTTGCTAGTTCTGTAGGACTAAGTTCCGGGTGTTCGAGCTTGCCATATTCAACAGCTAGCTGGTAGTATGACCAGCCCTTTTTTTCCATCAATTGTTCAAGTGCGTTTTTTTGCTCTTTTGGTGGCTCGGACACGAGAATAGTTAACATATAGTTTAAAAATAAGCTTTTCTATTTTAGATGAGCAGCTGCGGTAACAGCTGCTCGTATGATTTAGAAAGGTTCTTTGAGTTGCATCACTCGCTCTACCCAAGCAGGGGCTTTTTTGCCATTACTAGGGGATAAGTTGTTAAATTCTTGGCGCAGTTGTTCTGGCGTGATGTCTGGTAACTGTTTGGATGCCCAGGCGATCGCATCTTCTTCTGATTTCCAAGTCTTCCAGGGATGTTGTTGCTGTTGTGGTTGTTGGGGTTGTCCAATCCAAGCTTTTAGGGTGTCAGCGATTTCCTTGCCTGGGTTGAGAAAGGTTTTATCAGCCAGTTCTGGGCAACGACTTTTGCTGATAGTCAAAATGTGGTTGTAGTCTAGTTCTCCGGCTAAATCAAACTCGTACTCAATCCCGCTACTTTGAATCGGAGCCGTACCAATTTTCTTGGGGGCTTGCTTGGTCTTGCCATCTTTTGCGGTGTACTCTTCCATAATCCATTCTGTTTTACTTCGCATAGTTGCAATGATGTGTGACGAACTGCCTATCATTGCGTCAATAAGCTTGCGCTCTATCGGTCTGACGTTTTTCCAGCCATCAAAGCTTTTACCAGCTAGTTCTAGTTCCGAGAACCAGGCATGAGATAGCGAGTCAATGATGATTACCTCATAACCTGCTGATTCTGCTGCTTTGATAGCCTCGATATACTTGGCTGGGTGGTGGTCATTGAGTTCACAGGTGTCAAATGTAAATCGGTCAGCATATCTGCTGGCGCTGTTGTGTTCCGTATCGATTACGGCGATGCTAGTACCTAAGTGAGTAGCAATAGATAATGCCGAATAGGTTTTTCCTGAACCACTTGCCCCCGATAATGCAAGTCTAATTTTGATGTTGCCTTTAGTCGCTTTTTTAAACATGGTTTATGGTTACCCCAACTGCTATGGTTGGGGCGCTACTGGTTTTTAGAAGTGGTCAAAACTTGGGGTTTCTGGATTGAAGCCAATTTCTAGCTGATATTCCCGGTCATGCCAGCCAAGAATGTACCAAGGGTTCTCGGAGTGCTGGGGTGATAGTCCATAGTTGCGATCGCTCTCTCCCATGTCAAACCAGTAGATAATTTCGTAGTCTCGCTGTTCTTGCAGTTCTGCAATTTCGCGGTCGATGTCTGCAATGTTGTACATTTGATTTACCTCTTGTCGATTTAGGGGTGACTGCCGCTTGCTCTTGGTCGGGTTGGGCGGCAGTTTTAAAAGTTAGACAGTTTAACGACTTATCCAGGTCGAGACGCTAATTATTCTCTAAATCTTCTAGAGCTTCTTGCAAATATTGGATAGCATAATCCAAGTTATCTAAAAAGCTTTGATTTGGCTCCTCGTTATCTTCTTCGTTGATAATTTGTTCAATTTCAGATATCAAGTTACCAAGCTTTTCTTCCAATTTTTGTTGTTGTTGTTTTTGATTTTTTTTCATTGCTGTTCTCCCCAATGATTAAGAGCTTTACCCTCTCTTCGAGACGCTACGCGAACGCTTATGGCTGTGGGCTGGCAGCCAGTTAAAACTAAAAAAGTGATAGTTGCTTGTATCTAATCTCTCTGGGATGTTCTTTTTCTATCCAATCAAAAGCAAGTGAAATATGTAATATCAGCCTTTCCCATTCCATTGTCGGTGTAGCTTTTTCAGCCGTCTTTGCTGCTGCATATTGATTGATGTGTTTAGCCATTTCCAGCATATGTGAATAGCAATCAAAAGCTATTTCATGCAGGGTAAGCTCATCTAATTTAGTATAAAAATAGCTTGACAAATTAAACAAGACAAGAATAATCAGCGGTGTAAAAAACGTACTTGACATCAGAGCAAGATAAGTGAGATGACTTCC
>NZ_JACAEU010000041.1:0-9837 GCF_013388695.1 Fischerella sp. | reverse complement strand
TCCAAATAAAAAAACATACAATTTTTCTTGTGGGGTGGACATCCTGTCCGCCCATAACCAAGGGCGGGCGAGACGCCCACTCCACAAGAAGGGATAATTTATTTCTTGGTAATCCCTAATTCATAGCCAGACTAGGAACGCAATTCCAAAGGCTCTGCCTTTAGTGTCACGACCGGCGGAGCCTCCAAACTCTTGGTCATCTTTGAGAATAATCCCAATGAGAGAAAATACAAAAAAATTGGAGTACTGCAACAGATAGGAAAAACTTTGTACGAATTTGCAGAGTTTATTATTAGTCCTTGGCTATATGGCGGATCTGTTCATCCTTTAAAACGACAAGGATATTCCAGAATTGATTTCCCTAAGGCGATCGCGATTGCTTTTGGATTATTTCGCTACTCTAGCGAATGCAGAGCGAGCTTTAGAGACTATTCTACTCAGCTTTTTGGTTGAACGGCGAAGCTTTTGTGTGGTCAAGACAGTTGCACAAATAAGCGATGAAATCTCTACACACCCTTCAGCAAGAGGGATAGTACCATTCCTCACTCGCAGCTTGTAACTCTCATCCCCTTGGCCTAGGTCAATAGTTTGAAGACCGAGCAATTGAGCACTTTCAACCATCTTCAACAAGAGGATCAGACCTGGCGAGTATTTATGGAACTGTTGATTATACGAAGGGAACCAGTAGTGCCATACAGACTGAGAGCGCATACCTAAATGTAGAGCTGCGACCTCATCGCCCATATAAAGAACAGAGAGCATTCCAGCAAAATTTTCCCTTTTTGTCGCGTGTATCTGTTCAACAACTCTCACAATCCACTCAACCTTGAAGTCGTCACTAGCGCCTGTTCGACGGTAGTGGTTGGACTTCCAACGCATCAGAAGTCTTAACAAGGAGGTGTCAGGGACATGGGCTTCAAAACGCAGCGGCCCTACTTCCCGCTCGATCTTGGGTATGTTTCTGCTAACTTTTTGAATCCAGTTGGATTGTGCTTTTTGTTTGATTAGGTATGTGTTGTACCCCTGTGATAAGTCGATAACAGAGGACTCAGTTTTGATTCTGTGGAATGGATGAAAAGGTAATTGTGAAGCGATCAGATGGTCGAATTTCCAGCCCTTTAGCCCACAGGCACGGATTAGCTCTGCTGCGTCTAAATGATCAATTCCCGGCTTGAGTACTAGACCTTGGTAGTCGCAGAGGTGCCCACCGATCGGATAACCCATTTGCATCTTACCGCGCTGGAAGGGGAAAAATCCGGCAACCTTACCAGCTTCTTCAATTATGCCAACCCAGACATCTTTTCGGACTGCGGCAACAGCAGATGTGAACTCCGGACAAAAATATGGACTGCTTAGTTGAGAGTTAGCCTGTTGGAAGCTTGACCAAAGCAACGAATATTCTGATGTCAGAGATTTGCCAGGAATAACAGTAACTTTCATATTCTGCGTATTGTATTATTATTGAACACAACAGGTTGCTTCGGTTATTAGTCAGCTTAGCTTCAGGAATTTTAAGGTTAAAAGCGCATCGTATTGTTGGAAACGTAATTATGACGTTAATTTGCGACTGTACATCAAAACAAATCTAACCTACAGCTGACTCAGAAACTACAGACACACAAGCATTTACCAACGGCAACAAAGGGCCTAATTGCTCTTGGCCGTTCACAGCTAAATCGCTGTGACATAAATAAACTCTCTCAGACACACGGGCAAGTAAATCTGCTAAAATCCGTCGCAGGCGTTGTTCTTCGGCCAATTGCTCATCTTCTGGCGTCCAAGGTTCCCCTAATCTTTCTCGCAGAAAGAATGGCGCTCCGAATAACGTTGCTGCACCGCCTTTTGCCCACAATGGTGAACCAACATCTAACCAAAAATGCCAGCGATGAGAGCGCCGACTAGAGCGGTATTGGAATATGGTAGCTAAAGATATAGACTTTGTTGTTAGTCCGATGGGATGCACGGGATAGGGGTTAGCAGTAATAGTGCCACGCTGCAACAGTTGAATGAATTCGGCAATGGTGTTTTGCGGTAGATCCTCCCCCCGATCGAGGTGTGGGATCTGTCGCAGTCTTGCATCAATTTCCCAGTAATGTTGGGCGGTTTCTAGTAATTCCCGTAGTGCCGCCAATTGATCGTAGGGAAGATTACTGCCATCCCACAAAAAGCGTTGAATAGTTCTGTCTAACAAAGAAATGGGACTGGGAATAAGACGCAACTCCTGTTGCGATCGCTGCTCCTCCAACCACTGCAATATTTCACTATAGGCTGTAGTAGCTGCGTAACCAAGTCGATCCCAGCGATCGAAGGCTGTCACAGGTAACAAATTCGGGCGTTCAGGGTGGGGTTGAAAACAGTAATCTGCAATTAAACCAGCGCGTACCGGATCTATGTGAGAGGATGGGGGGAAAGAAAAATTCTTTTGTCTTCCACTCTCCCCCTCTTCCACTCTCCCACTCTCCCACTCTCCCACTCCTCTATCTCCGCGACTAAGCACTACTAACATCTGGGCCACCGCATCCCGATCTACTAACCGTCCCAAACCTGGATAAACTAGTGCCAATACGGTGAGTAAAGCACGGATAACAGGTGAAGCAATGAGGGGGCGTTGATCGTTGAGTGATTCTACTGGAATGCCTTGCTTGGTGAGAATTTCGGTGAGAGTATAGCGGGCGATCGCATCTAAACCAGGTGCAATCACTGCCACTTGATCCGGTTCCACTTGTCCTTGTTTGACTGCCTTAGCAATTACTTCTGCTGTTTGCCGCAATAGTTGAGCGCGGGATGTAGTTTGAATCGACTGCACCACTTCAGGTAAGCTTAATAGTGTCATCGGTTCGGTAAGTAATTCCACCATCGGCGTCGCCAATATATCCGCAAGACTGTTGAAAGGAGAGGCAGTTAAGGTTTTCACCTGACAACGTTCTGCTAACTCTTGCATATGGTTGGGATCTGCTCCCAAACCCAAGCGCACTATACCATCTGGGTTATAGCTAAAGGCTCCCACTGTACCCCCATCCAGCAGCAACTCAAATAGGCGATGTGCTATGGCAGGGTAATCTTGCACGTCATCGGCCAGCACTCCTTGGTAGCGTTTTGCTAGCTGTTGTTGGTAATGGGGATCGGGCAATAAGTACTGGCTGTAAAGTTCTGTGATAATTCCGTAGGAAAGTAAGCCCCGCTCTAAACACCAATTACGCCAATCTAATAATAAAGATGCCAAGAATTCTGGTTCTAAACTAATAACATTCTCCTGCTGTGCTAATGCTGTTGTTAATATCTTGCCAATATCTTCTGTCGGTGTACCACTGTAAGCAGCTAATTGCAATAAGTCAAGGATGCGGCGCACGAAGCGGTACTCATTCGTGCCAGCACGGCGCAAAGTCTCCTCATCCAACTGGGGACGCCAGAGTTTGGTTGCTAATTCCTGCTCTGTTTCTGGGCGTAATCTCACTGGAAATTGCGCCTTTAACTTTAAAGATTGAATCAATAAAGGCCAAAATAAAATTACTTCTTCCTGAAAAAAACCTAAAGGAGTTTTACAGCGTACTGGATATTTTCCTAGAGTTACAGTCATAATTTTATCTGCCAATTGTCGCCGATTATCGTCATTGGCAGCCAAAACTAAAACTGCTGCTTCTGTTTGATCAAGATATAAGCGTTTTGATATGCGATCGCTATTTTTTGGTCTGAAATTTTTAGTATAAAATGATTCATAGTTGTTATTTTCATTTTGCATCCAGCGAACGAACTGTTCTACTAAAAGAGCAGTTTTGCCACTGCGACTAGGACCAACAATCCAAACAGAATGAGAAAGCACAACCGTCTCCTTGATAATTTGTTAAGATACCTCGTACGTTAAGTTAAGGTTAAAAGACACCAAAACAGGGTGGATAATCGCCTACGATGAATAACTCGGGTTTAGGTCAAAAAATTTACTCTTTTCTGTTAGCAGCATACGGTAGATACTTGCGGACTCCAGAGCGTTCTTTGGATAAAGCTTATAATGCTGCTCTAAAAATTCGGCAAATAGAAAACGAGCATTTTAATGGTAACAAAATAGACTATGACTCAATAATACATAGCAAAAACGTGATGGATTATTTTGAGTCAGAACTAAAAAAAGAATTAAGAATTATCAGAATGAGGCTGACAGAATTTAAAGCCAGCCTATTTTTCTTAAACGACTCTAATCAAAAAGCAGAGAAGAAACTAGGTATAGAACATCTCAGTTCTGCTGCGATCTTAGAAAAACTCAGGTTTATTGATGAAGTCGTAGAAAAATATACCATATCTGACGAAGAAATAGCTCCTATAAATTCTATTGACCAAACTCCCGATGTACCAGTTGAATCGCTTGTAGTCCGACCAAAACAGCAAAATTTAAGAACGACTAACTTAGATAATAAATTACAGAATCAGCCACGAGGTAAAACTAATACAACAGGAGTATTACCTCGTTCAATTTTTAATACCATTCATCGTTTACAAGCCGAATTAGATCCTAAATCAGAACAAGAGGTTGTTCAAAATTTCCGCAAGTCTCAACAAAGAACCATCATTTCAGTCCGGTTTTTATTGTTACTAATTATTGTACCAATTCTAACTCACCAGCTATCAAAAGCCTTTGTCGTTGGGCCGATTATTGATCATTTTCGGAATCCAGATCAAGCGGCAATATTCCTCAACGAAGAAATGGAAGAAGAAGCGATGTTAGAATTGCAAAGATTTGAAGAAAAAATTAAATTTTACGATCTTCTTAATAATGTCATAACTTCAGAACAAAATATAGAAGAACAGATGAGAGTAAGGGCAGAAGAGATTGCTGAAGAATATCGCAGGGAAAGTGCCAATGCTATCAAGAATTTTACTGCTGATATATTATCAGTCATCGCCTTTATATGGCTTTTACTGATGAGCAAAAAAGAAATCGCCGTACTCAAAGAATTCTTTGACTACATTGTCTATGGTCTGAGTGATAGTGCCAAAGCATTTATTATTATTTTGTTTACTGATATCTTTGTAGGATTTCACTCTCCTCATGGCTGGGAAGTCATTTTAGAAGGTATATCACGCCATTGGGGATTGCCAGCAAATCACAACTTTATTTTCTTATTTATTGCTACTTTTCCAGTCATTTTAGATACAATCTTCAAATACTGGATTTTCCGCTATTTGAATCGCATCTCGCCTTCTGCTGTCGCTACATACCGCAATATGAATGAGTGAAAGAAGTTAGTGGTTAGTGGTTAGTGGTCAATAACTAACTACTAAAAAATACTTTCTTCAGGAAACACAATGCTTTTATGTTTTTCCAAGAAAATCACGGCGCACCAGCTACAGGTTCTCTCAGTGTGCCACTTGTAGCAGAACGTTCGATTGCGACAGATAAATCCCTGATACCTCCTGGTGCTTTAGCTTTGATTCGCGCTCATGTTCCTTTCGTAGATGCTAGCGGTACAATGGAACATCGTATTGTTAGTCGTTATGTTCTCGATCAAGATACCGGAGGCGCAATTAAAGGTGCGGGAAGGGTAGATTATTTTTTAGGTACTGGTCAAGAAGCAGGCGATCGCGCTGGCGTTACGGTTAGCAAAGGACAACTATATTATTTGCTGCTCAAACCTAATAAATATTCGTTGGTTTGCAATTATTTGTGTCCCAATTTCTTATAGCTATCTACACCTTTGTCTAACAAATAAACCTAACTGCGCTTTTGTGAAGAGACATAATTTATAAATTGTAATACAAACATCATAACCGTTCTCTGGGATTTTTTAAATTTATTTTGGTCAGTTCATGATATATTACCCAATTTTTTGCGATCAAAATTTCCAGCCATTCCTATTTTTTAGAATTTTATGAATCGAAGGCAAATAAAGTGATAAAATACTTAACTTTGCTAAATTGAGACTGTAAAAAAAATATTGCGGCTAGGAACTACAAAAATTATTTATCGTCATAGGGAGTGCAGTCATTCATCTAGGAAATAGGCTGTGAATCTTTACAAGGTTGCCATGTAAAAGCCCAGTTGTATTTCTCAGATATCAAGCCGTACTCCAAATGTTTTACAGAAACTCAGAAATACTGTACTTTAGATTGTATATTAAGCATGTTCTTCAGTAAGTGATATCCGCTAAGACAACCTCACCCTACTCTACATTGATCGGTCAATCAGGGGGATTGAAAGTGATCAAGATTATATTTGATGCTGACATAATACTAGAGGCGTTGATGAATCGCAATGATTTTGGAGAAGAAGTCAGCAAATTATTGGACAGAACACATCCTTTGATTCAGATGCACATAACAGATATCGGATGGCAAAAGATATATGCCTACGCCAGTCGTCTACGGAATAACAAAATTGCTGAAGTAGTAGTCGATTGGTTACAAGAAAAAATAAAGATCTGCCCTGTCGATCAGACCATTCTCCAGCAAGCACGCTCTTTACCCCTTAAGGATTTTGAATCTGCTGTAGAGCTAATCTGCGCCAGTTATGAAGATTTAGATGCGATTGTTACTCATAACCTCGATGATTTTGCTGAAGCTCCTGGTAAATATAGGGTGTGGTCAGTAGCAGAATTATGGGTACGTGTAAATCTAGAAAGTCAGCTACAAACAGCCAGATACAGTTAATTCCTAATAGACTTAGGGATAATATCTGACATAAGCTCAAAAGCTAGAAGTAAAGCTTTTTGACCCTACCCTGCGCAGCTACCCAAAGAATGTCTACGCTGAACTTGAGAGCATGCTTTTGACTTCCGCCCAGCGTTACTAGACTTGCTATATTAGTTTACCGTATAGCGCTAGTTGATGCTCAGGTTGAGAGTATAGTTGACAACACCATTGCCACTAGTTTGTTGAGATGAACTAACACCAGGACCGCTTAATTCTATGCTGACTCCAGATGATGCAGGGGCGTAACGACCTGAAATTTCAACGATGTGTTCTCCAACTGATAGTAATGGTGATAGATTAATTTCCACTTGGTTATCGTTTAGTCGTTTCACAACTTTACCATTGACAGTAATTTCACCACTCAATTGACTGCCTGAAGTGTTAATCCTTAAAATGTGAGGTTGACGAAGATTAGCTGCACTCAGATTGAGTGAGCTTTTTTGGTATCCAGAAGAAGAAGAAAAAGAAGAACTAGTGGTACTAGATTGCTGGCTCGCAAATGTTTTGGAGTATTTCATATCACTATCGCTATCAGAATTTACAACAGTATTGCTATTGCTGTCGGAGTTAATCAAAGTGCTTTGGCTGACGCTTCCGAGATTGTAAATGAAAGCGATCGCTATCACTATAAAAGCGACGCAGCCAGTGAGAAGTGTTACAATCTTCATGATGACAGAAAGAGATTTAGATAGCACCAGGCTTGCGATATACTAATCAAATTGTTTTCAAATTACATACATTTGCGGAATGATTGGGAAAAAAGAGATAGGCAAATGTAGTAAACATCTCAATTAGTGCTATAGCCGCGAGGTTCTTTCTAAGGATGTCTATAATCTACATATAGCAATTCCATTTGATTTGTGAGATGTTGGTTTGGTTTGTCATTAGTTAATGGTCAGTAGTGAATGCTTACTAATAAACGACTGACCGAACATTATACGCTTCATAATTCGTAATGAATGAACCAAGCAACTCAATTTAATGAGGTGGAAAAATAAACCGTTAGTTTCAATAAAGCGCATTCATGCGTGGGGTGACATTACGAATTACGAACTATCAATTACGAATGATTTTGACAGCTAACGGTCATAACGAACAATCTGACAACTCAAATGGCTTTTTGCTAAAGCAGCGAAACCGAAGTACCCACCTAGAAAGGAACTTCGGAATATAGAAAGTTTTCAGATGTGGGGTGTGGGAATGTTTTACCTAGGATAATTGCTAGGAAGTGGTACATGAATCTGTGGGTTTACTTTAATACCAATATTTCGAGTCCTCACAGGAACATTACTGTTAGGATCTCCATCCACAAATTGGTTGCTATTGCGGCGTTGTTCACAGCGACCGCCAGAAACACAAGTTTGGGTTCCTACACTGGTAACAGTACCACCAACACTATTTTCGCAATTTTCCCCAAAGTTCTGATTGGTTTGGTTCGATTGATTTCCCTCCCTTGAGCGATCAACCGACACTTGGGCGCTAACATCAACTGCGGTACACCCTGCCAGTGCAGAAGGAGTTAAGGAAGGCATAAAGAAGGGAGATACAGCGGTGACAGAGAACAAGCCCAGGGAAAGTAATTTGAATCGCATAGTAGTAATATCCTCTGAATCTATTGACATGTTGTACTTGTTTGAGAGCTGTAAGTGCGATTAACCGCAGTACCCGAGTTATTACTGTGAGTACTTTGACGGGTTACACTTCTGCTAATGCAATTAGAGTTTGATCTGGTTGTCGGGTATTTCTTGCTTTGCGGATATTTCCAAGTCGGAAGCGGGGTACGACGATTTGGAATCCATACTCTTGAATTGGGCAGGCGAAGGGGAAAGATACTTCTTCTTGCGGGAGTGGTTTTAACAGAAACACCACTTTCCTGACCAACTCTGATCTTAGAGTCACCAGTGTCAACGTATACATCTGCGGAGGCTATTCCAGCAGGTAATGAAATTAACGCAGATAGCACTAGTAATGGAATCGTTTGTCTGGCAGGCATAGCTGAATTTTCCTATATAGAACACTACCGATTTTTTCTTCTTGGCTAGCAAGGAAACCGGTAAAACCTTTGTACTCAACTCCTCACTCTCAACACACCACGGCACTGCTAGCAGACAGAGTATGTACATTGACCAAAGACTTGTGCCTAGGGAATCAGTAGCACATCCGACTTAAAATTTGACGCTGTAAGCTTTCCTGATTGGCATTTTGGTCAACACGACCACCATCAACAGCAACACCACTTTGGTTGATCAGCTGGTCTGAGCGTTGTGATTGGGAGCCTGGTCTACAATTGCCGTATAAAGAATTCTGTCCAGTTTGAGTCTGGATACTTCTCTGGTTAGCTCTTTGGTTAACTTGACTACCACGACCTACGGCAGCAGCATCTTGATTGATCTCCTGCCGAGTGCCTTGGTCATCAGCGAAGGCTGCTGTGGGCGCTACTATGAGCGCAGTGGCTAAGAGAGCAAAAACGTAAGTTTTCTTTACCATAATATACAAACCACCTTATAAATAAATTGTGTGTCATGGGAGGAATGGTGGCATTGCTAAAATTCAGCAACGCCTTATTTTTTATGATTTAAAAGCGATAAAAACAGCCTGTGTTTCCCAGCGCGACTTGGTTTTGAGCACTGCTGGTGCTGCTAGCTTGAGCATTAACAGAACTGTCTACCGCTGCTCCATTTTGTCCTGTAACCTGAGTAGAACGTTGTGCTTGGTCAGTCGAGGGTTTGGCACAGACGTAACTACGACCACCATAGCGATTCTGTTTGAGAATTTGCTGTTGGATGTTGACGCTATCCCCACTCTGAGAATTTACACTCCGATTGACAGCAGCACCATTTTGATCGGTGATCTGGACATTTTCTTGAGATTGAGATTGTTCGGCAGCAAAAGCCGTCGTAGGAGCAATCAACAAACCAGCAGCTAATAAACCGAAAGCTAAGGATTTTTTCAACATAATTCCTAGACCTCCCTGCTTATGTTTTCAGGAAAGAGAACTGGCGTTACTTCTAATGCGCAACGCCTTATGCCTTGATGGATTAGCAGCCAGCTTTACGAAGTGCAACTTGGCGCTGATCGCTCTCGGTGTTGCTGTTTTGAACGTTAACAGAACCGTCTACCGCTGCACCACTTTGTCCTGTAAACTGAGCAGAACGT